>NZ_JTKZ01000034.1:0-20880 GCF_000799035.1 Delftia sp. ZNC0008 | reverse complement strand
GCTGCACCTGCTGCGGGCTCCACCTGCGCTGCCGCCTTGCTGGTGGCCGCAGCCGCCTGTTCGGCCTTGCGGGCTTCCTCGCGCAGGCGGCGGGATTCTTCCAGCAGGTAGCGCTGGTAGTCGTCCAGGTCGCCGTCGAAGGGGCCGACCACGCCACGGCCGACCAGCCAGAAGTCCTCGCAGACCGAGCGCAGCAGGGCGCGGTCGTGGCTGACCAGCATGACGGTGCCGTCGAAGTCGTTGATGGCCATGGCCAGGGCCTCGCGCGTGGCCAGGTCCAGGTGGTTGGTGGGCTCGTCCAGCAGCAGCAGGTTGGGGCGCTGCCAGACGATCATGGCCAGCACCAGGCGCGCCTTCTCGCCGCCGCTCATGCTGCCCACGGCCTGCTTGACCATGTCGCCGCTGAAGTTGAACGTACCCAGGTAGCTGCGCAGGTCCTGCTCGCGCGCCTGCGGGCCGGTGGCGCCGGTGTCCCGTGCCAGGCGGATCATGTGCTCCATCGGGTTTTCGCCGGGGCGCAGCACGTCCAGTTCCTGCTGGGCGAAGTAGCCGATGTTCAGGCCCTTGCCTTCGGTCACGGTGCCGGCCAGGGCCTTCATCTCGCGCGCGATGGTCTTGACCAGGGTGGACTTGCCCTGGCCGTTGGCGCCCAGGATGCCGATGCGCTGGCCCGCCAGCACCGAGCGGTTGACGCCGCGCAGGATGGTGGTCGCCTGGCCTTCGTCGTCCAGGTAGCCGAATGCGGCGTCCGTGATCGCCAGCATGGGGTTGGGCAGGTTGGCGGGCGGCTTGAACTCGAAGGTGAAATCGGCGCTGGCCAGCATGGGCGCGACCTTTTCCATGCGCTCGATCTGCTTGACGCGGCTTTGCGCCTGCTTGGCCTTGGAGGCCTTGGCCTTGAAGCGGTCGATGAATTTTTGCAGGTGGGCGATCTTTTCCTGCTGGCGCTCGAACGAAGCCTGCTGCAGCAGCATCTGCTGGGCGCGCAGTTCCTCGAACTTGCTGTAGTTCCCGCCATAGCGCGTGACCTGCGCGTTTTCGATGTGCAGCGTGGTGTTGGTGATGGCGTCCAGGAATTCGCGGTCATGGCTGATCACGACCAGGGTGCCGGGGTAGCGCTTGAGCCAGGCTTCCAGCCAGACCAGGGCGTCCAGGTCCAAGTGGTTGGTGGGCTCGTCCAGCAGCAGCAGGTCGGAGGGGCACATCAGCGCGCGCGCCAGCTGCAGGCGCATGCGCCAGCCGCCCGAGAAGCTGTTGACGGGGTGCTCCAGCTCGGAGACCTTGAAGCCCAGGCCCAGGATCAGGGCCTGTGCGCGCGGCACGGCGTCGTGCGCGCCGGCATCGGCCAGGTCCACGTGGGCGTGGGCAATGGCCATGCCGTCCTCGCTGGCCTCGGCGGCCGCGAGCTGGGCGTTGAGCTCGCTCAAGCGGGTGTCGCCGTCCAGCACGAACTGGGTGGCCGTCTCCGAGGTCTCGGGCATGTTCTGCGCGACCTGGCCCAGGCGCCATTGCGAGGGGATGGAGAACTCTCCGCCGTCCTCGGCCAGGCTGCCGTTGAGCAGGGCGAACAGACTGGACTTGCCGGCGCCATTGCGTCCGACAAGGCCGACTTTTTCACCGGGGTTGATGGAGACGGAGGTGCTGTCCAGCAGCACGCGGGTGCCGCGGCGCAGGGTAATGTTGCGAAGGCTGATCATGAATGGGCAGGATTATCCCAGCGATTGCGCCAGGGCAGGATTGCCGCCCGCCATGCCCGTGCCCGGCCACGGTGCAAAGCCCTGGTACCAGGCCCTAGATCGGCTGTATGCCCACGCGCTGCATCATGGACTGGGTGAACTGGATCTCGCGCTCGAAGCCCTTGGCATAGGCGTCGGCGCTGGTGATGGCGACCTTGCCGCCTTCCTGCTCCAGCGAGGCGATGACCTTGGGCTGCCTGAGCACCTCCTCCAGCGCCGTGCGCAGCCGCTGGACGATGGCATCGGGCGTGGCGGCCGGCACGGACACACCGCCCCAGGACGTGAGGTTGACGTCGGGCACGCCCAGCTCGGCCAGGGTCTGCACCTGGGGCAGCTTGGCGTTGCGCTGGGGGCCGGCAATGGCCAGCGGCACCAGCCTGCCCGCCAGCACCTGGGGATAGGCCACGGAAAACAGCGGGGCGCCGAAGGCCACCTGCTGGCCCAGCACGGCATTGACCAGCTCGGACGCGCCCTTGTAGGGCACATGGTTGACCTGCAGGCCCATGCTGGAGGCCAGCATCTCCACGCCCAGGTGCGATGGCGTGCCCACGCCGCCCGAGGCATAGTCCAGCGCGCCCGGCCTGGCCTTGGCGCGGTCGGCCAGGTCGTCCAGCGTGCGCATGCCGGAGTCGGCATGCACGACGACCAGGATGTCCGAGCGCGACATGCCCAGCACATGGCGGAAGTCCTTGAACACGTCGTAGCCCGGGCTTTTGTACATGCGCATGGCGGCGGCCATGGGCGAGCCCGAGTACAGCAGGGTGTAGCCGTCCGCCGGCGCCTTGGCCACCTGGCGGGCGCCGATGTTGCCGCCCGCGCCGGCGCGGTTGTCTATCACCACGGGCTGGCCCAGCTGGGCCGACAGCGCCTCGGCCACGATGCGCGCGGCCGTGTCGGGGCTGGTGCCGGCCAGGTAGGGCACCACCCATTTGATGGGGCGCGTGGGCCAGGCGCTGTCGTGCGCTGAGGCTGTGGCGGCCCAGGGCAGGCCTGCGGCAAGCGATGCGGCGCCTGCAGCCCGCAGGAATTGGCGGCGGTCCTGGCCGCTGCTGGTGATGTGTGGCATGGCTTTGTCTCCTGGTCTTTTGTCTTTTCTGTTTGCTGGGGGAGTGCTGGGGCTGCCGGCCAGCCTCAGGCGCCGGCCCGCTCCAGCAGCTCCTTGGCGATGGTGTTGCGCTGTATCTCGCTGGTGCCCGTGAGCACGCGGTACATGCGCAGCATGCGGAACAGGAATTCCACGCGCCGGCCCTGGACGATGCCTTCGCCGCCATGGATCTGCACGGCGCGGTCGGCAATGCGGAACGCCGTCTCCGAGCAGAACAGCTTGCTCATCGAGGCCTGGGCGCGCGCGTCGATGCCGGCGTCTATGGCGCGGGCCGTCTGCACCATCAGCGCGCGCGCGGCCATCCATTCGGTGGCCATGTCGGCCAGCATGTGCTGTATGGACTGGAACTGGGCAATGCTGCGGCCGAATTGCTGGCGCCCCAGCGCATAGTCACGCGCATCGCGCAGCGCCACCTGCGCCAGCCCCAGCATGGCCGGGCAGTGCAGCAGGCGGTTGACGGTGATGCGGCCCAGCGCCAGGGCCAGGCCCCGGCCCGGCTCGCCGATCAACTGGGCAGCGGGCACGCGGCAGCCGTCGAGCACGATGTCGCCCGTGCTCGATTGACCGGCCATGGTCTTGTAGCCGCTGACCACCTGCACGCCCGGTGCATGCAGGTCCACGAAGAAGGCGCTGATCTCGCGCTGCGGGCTGCCCTCGGGCGCGGTCGAGGCCATGAGCACGGCGAAGTCGGCAAACGGCGAGCCCGAGATGAAGCGCTTGCGGCCGTGGAGCACGTAATGGTCGCCTTCCAGCACGGCGCGCGTCTCCAGCGCGCCCGCGTCCGAGCCGGCCGCCGCCTCGGTCAGCGCAAAGCAGATGGACTTTTCGGCGCGTGCCACGGGCAGGATGAACTGCTCCATCTGCAAGGGCGTGGCCTTGCGGATCAGCGCGCCTATGCGCGGCGGGCCGCTGAGTTCGCCCAGCACATGGGGCGCGAAGGGCGATCCAGTGGCGTAGATGGCCTCCTTGACCAGCACCTGGTCGAGCACGGACAGGCCGGCGCCGCCCATGGCCTCGGGCAGGGTCATGCCGTAGAAGCCGCGCGCATGCGACAGCTTCCAGACCTGGCGCAGCAGCTCGGTGGAGGCGCTGTTTTCATGGTCCACGCCATGCGCGCGGGCGAGGTCGGCCAGTTCGCCGTGGATGAAGGCGTTGAGCGCGTCGATCAGGCCGGCTGCGCGCTCTGAGCCTTCAAAGGGCATTTCCAGCAGGGCAGCGTTGGCGGCGGGGAGTGTGTCTTTGGCGTTCATCTCAGTTCACCTTGCGGGCGTGGTTGGCCCAGTAGGGCGCCTGCACGGCGCGGCGCATGACCTTGCCGTTGGGGTTCTTGGGCAGCTGCTGCACGAATTCGATGTGGCGCGGGCGCTTGAAGCCGCCCAGGCGCTCGGCGCAAAAGCTGTCCAGCGCGGCACTGTCGCCGGCCAGGCCGGGCTTGAGCACGATGTGGGCGGCCACGGCCTCGCCCCATTTGTCGTCGGGAATGGCGAACACGCAGGCATCGGCCACCGAGGCATGTTCGTAGAGCACGGACTCCACCTCGGACGGATAGACGTTGAAGCCACCGCTGATGACCATGTCCTTCTTGCGGTCCACGATGTAGACAAAGCCCTGCTCGTCCATGCGGGCCAGGTCGCCCGTGTGGTAGCGGCCGTTTTTGAGCACCTCGGCCGTCAGCTCGGGCGCGCGCCAGTAGCCTGCGAAGACATCGGCGCCGCTGACCACGATCTCGCCGATCTCGCCCTCGGGCACGCGGCGGCCTTCGTCGTCCACCACCTCCACCAGGGATTCCAGAAAGGGCCGGCCGCAGGATGCCAGCCGCTCGGGGCGCGATGCGCGCGCCTGCAGGTGGTCCTGCACCGTCAGGCGCCGGAGGTGGTCTCGCCCGCGCCGTAGCCCTGGGACAGGACGGGGCCGAACACGTCCATGGCCTGCAGGATGCGCGCGGGCGCCATGGGCGCTGCGCCGTAGCCCAGGCGTTGCAGGTCGGGCAGCGGGCGGTAGCGGCCGCCGATCTCGGCCAGCAGCATGTTGATCATGGTGGGCACCATGAAGGTATGGGTGACGCGCCGCGCCTGCATCTCGGCCATGAAGGCGCCAGGCTCGAAGCCCGAGAACAGGTGGATGGTGGCGCCCGTGCACAGCGCCGGCACCATCTGCATGCCCGAGGCGTGGGTGACCGGCCCCACCAGTCCCAGCACATGGCC
Organism: Delftia sp. ZNC0008; assembly: GCF_000799035.1. Classification (NCBI taxonomy): domain Bacteria; kingdom Pseudomonadati; phylum Pseudomonadota; class Betaproteobacteria; order Burkholderiales; family Comamonadaceae; genus Delftia; species Delftia sp. ZNC0008. Next base: position 15,835 of record NZ_JTKZ01000034.1, on the reverse strand, counting down.
GGCCTGCATGCCCTCGCCGCGCATCAGGAATTTGCGCAGCTGGGCCAGGCGGTTGCCGAAGGTCTGCATGGCGGCCTTGAGCACGCCCGACGAGCCCGAGGTGTAGTGCAGCACGGCCACCTCATGCTCGTGCACGTCCACGGGCTGGAAGCGGTCGCTGGCGCGGGCGAGCAGCGCTTCGTAGTTGCTGTCGGCAGGGCCGTCCAGCAGCAGCAGGCGCACGTCGGCAGACTGCAGGTGCGGCTTGAAGGCCTCGGCGCGCGCGGCCGTGGTCACGATGATGGAAGCATCGCTGTTGGCCGCGATATCGCCTACTTCGCGTGGAGACAGGCGTGCGTTGAAGGGCGCCTTGATGAGCCCGGCCTTGTAGCAGGCGATCTCGATCTCCACGATTTCCACGCAATTGGGCAGGTAGATGCCCACGCGGTCGCCGCGGGCCAGCCCCTGGGCAAGCAGGGCGTTCGCCAGGCGGTTGGAGCGCTGCTCAAGCTCTGCGTAGCTGATGCTGCGTGTGGCGCTGGTCACCGCAGGTTGCTCGGCATGGGCCCTGCAGCTGCGTGCGACGAGTTCGCCGACGTTGGGTATGGGGAGGGAATGGGGGTGGCCTGCGGTGGGCCGGGATGTCTCGTGCATGGCATTCCTTGGCTGAAGCAGCGCGTTTTGCGCGGCGTGCCATGCACTGTTGCAGAAGAGGACCGGGCCGGGAAATACCGATTAGTGATTCAGTTGCATCAGAAAAATTGATGTCCAGACCAACCCTTGCCGTTTTTGCTGATGACCATCGGACTGCCGCACTACGCTGGGCTGCTGCATCACATCTGCTGCGGATGCTGCCAGCGCGCCTGCCAGAGGCCCGCCGTGATCAGTTGCCGGGCCTGGTCCAGCAGTGCCTGCCGGACTACCTGCAGTGCCGGGTCACCGCCGCGGTTGGCCTGCACGGCCAGGAAGTAGCGGCGCAGCAGCGCGGGCGCCGCGACCTGGGCCACGATCCAGCCGGGCTGGAGGCCCGTGGGCGCCGCCTTGGCGCCCTCGCGCAGCCAGGCGGGCGCATCGCTCAGCGAGCAGGCGGGCGTGAAGGTGAAGCCCGCGCCGCAGTGGTAGAGCGAGCGGATGACGCGCGCGGAATCGTGTTCGTGGACGATGTTCAGCCGCAGCTCCCGCGCATCGGCGGCGGCCTCCACGGTCTGGCGGATGGAAAAGCGGCGCGACTGCAGCACCAGCGGCAGCTGGCAGGCATGGGCAAAGTCCATGTGCGGCAGGCCGCCGTCCGGCGCCGGGCGCAGCAGCGGGGCCACGCTGCCATCGACATCCTGGCCGCAGACGTAGATGGATTCCTCTGCCATGGGCTGCACCTGCAGGTCATGCAGGCTGGCCGTGTCCACAAGAATGGCCAAGTCGGCGCGCCGGTCCAGCATGGCCTTTTGCACCATCAGGCTCAGGTCGTCGAGCACGAAGATGCGTATGCGCGGGTGGCTGTGGCGCAGGCTGGCAATCAGGGGGCCTGCCAGCAGGCTGGTCAGCAAAAAGGGCAGGGCGATGGTGACCGAGCCTTCGGGGCCTTGGGGCAGGCGCTGTATGCGCTCGCGCATGGCATCGGCGTCGGACAGCAGGCGGCGGGCGTCCTCGTACAGCTGCGCGCCGGCCGGGGTGGGGGTCACGCCGGCGTGGCTGCGCTCCAGCAGTTGCGCACCCAGCTCGCCTTCCAGCTTCTTGATCTGCGCCGTGAGCGCAGGCTGGGCCACGTACAGCGAGTGCGCGGCGCGCGAGAGGCTGCCAGCCTCCAGCACGGCGATGAAGTAGCGCAGCGCCCGCAGGTCCATCTCAGCCCAGGGGGCGGTATTGCGGGCGCAGGGCCTCGATATCGCCTTCGGTCCAGGCGCGCAGTGCCTCCTGGGTGATCAGCAGCACCTGCTCGTCGCCCGAGCTGGTGTCCAGCCAGAACACGGGCAGGTCGGGGAAGGCGGCTTCGAAGAAGTCCTTTTCATTGCCGATCTCCAGCACGACCACGCCTTCCTTGGCCAGGCGCGAGGGCAGGTCCTGCAGCAGGCGGCGGATGAAGTCCATGCCGTCGGCGCCGCCGGCCAGCGCAAGCTCGGGCTCGGCCTGGTACTCGGCGGGCAGGCGCGACATGCTGTCGGCGTTCACATAGGGCGGGTTGCACAGCACCAGGTCCCAGGGGCCGGGCAGGGCGGCCAGGCCGTCGCTCTCCAGCAGTTGCACGCGCTCGGCGAGTTCATGGCGGTCCACGTTGATGCGCGCCACGGCCAGCGCGTCGGCCGAGATGTCGGCGCCCGTGACCTCGACCTCGGGCCAGGCCATGGCCGCCAGGCAGGCCAGGCTGCCGTTGCCCGTGCACAGGTCCAGCACGCGGCGCGTGCGGTCGGACAGCCAGCCGTCGATGCTGCCGTCGGCCAGCAGTTCGGCAATGAAGCTGCGCGGCACGATGGCGCGCTCGTCCACGTAGAAGGGCACGCCCTGCAGCCAGGCCTCGCGCGTGAGGTAGGCGGCGGGCTTGCGTGTGCGGATGCGCTCGGCGAACAGCTCGGCCACTTCGGCCTGCTGCTCGGCGCTCACCGGCTGGCTGGCCAGGGATTCGGGCGCGCCCGGCGCCAGTTCGCTGTCCAGTGGCAGGCCCAGCTTCCAGAGCGTGAGCCAGGCCGATTCGTCTTCGGCCGTGGCCGTGCCGTGGCCAAAGGCCACGCCGGCCGCCGTGAGCGCTGCGGCGCCCGAGGCCACGAGGTCGGCGATGGTGCTGCCCGAGATGGCGGGAATATTGGCAGGGGTGGGGGCGGATGTCATCGTCGGCTCCTTGGGCGCGCGTTCAGGCGGCCTGCTGGCGCTGCAGCTCCTGGAGCGTGCGGCGGTAAATGTTCTTGAGGGGCTCGATGTCGGCCACCACGATGTGCTCGTCGATCTTGTGGATGCTGGCGTTGGGCGGGCCCACTTCCACGACCTGGCTGCAGATCTGGGCGATGAAGCGGCCGTCGCTGGTGCCGCCCGTGGTGGACAGCTCGGTCTCCAGGCCGGTCTCGGCGCGGATGGCCGCCTGCACGGCATTCACCAGCGTGCCCGGCGTGGTCAGGAAGGGCTGGCCGCCGATGGTCCAGGCCAGCTCGTACTCCAGTCCATGGCGGTCCAGCACGGCGTGCACGCGCTGCTGCAGCGATTCGGCCGTGGACTCGGTGCAGAAACGGAAGTTGAAGTCGATGGTCACATGGCCGGGGATGACGTTGGATGCGCCCGTGCCGCCATGCATGTTGCTGATCTGCCAGCTGGTGGGCGGGAAGAAGGCGTTGCCCTCGTCCCAGCGCGTGGCGGCCAGTTCGGCCAGGGCCGGCAGGGCCTGGTGGATGGGGTTGCGCGCCAGCTGCGGGTAGGCGATGTGGCCCTGGATGCCCTTGACGGTGAGGCGTCCGCTCATGGTGCCCCGGCGGCCGTTCTTGATCATGTCGCCCGTGCGGTCCACGGAGGTGGGCTCGCCCACGATGCACCAGTCCAAGCGCTCGCCGCGCTCGCGCAGCAGCTCGACCACGACCTTGGTGCCGTCCACCGAAGGGCCTTCCTCGTCGCTGGTCAGCAGCAGGGCAATGTCGAAGGAGGGAGTTGGCGTCTCGGCCAGGAACTCCTCCAGTGCCACGACAAAGGCGGCGATGGAGGTCTTCATGTCGCTGGCGCCGCGGCCGTACAGCTTGCCGTCGCGGTGCGTGGGCACGAAGGGCGGGCTGTTCCACTGCTCCAGGGGGCCGGTGGGCACCACGTCGGTATGACCGGCAAAGACCAGCACGGGCCGGTCGGTGCCTGCGCCGGAGCGCCTGGCCCAGAGATTGCGCACGCGAAAGCTGTCTGGGCCGCTATCGATGCGCTCGCAGGCAAAGCCCATGGGCAGCAGGGCATCGGCCAGGAGTTCAAGGCAGCCGGCGTCTTCGGGAGTGACGGAGGGCAGGCTGATCAGCTGCTCGGTCAGTTGCAAGGTGCGGGACATGGTGGGAAGGTCAAAAAAACAAAAAAGTCGGAGGGCTGGCTGGCGCCAGCGTGCTCCGACATTGTGAACGCTGCAGGCCCGGCTGTTCAGTTCGGCTTGACTTCCAGCATGATTTCGGTGAACGAGGGCATGTCGTCCTCGCCGGGCGTGGCCAGTTCGGCGAACTGGCTGGACGGCGCGGCATGGCCGGCCTTGACCACGTCGTTTTCCAGGCGCCACATCAGGTTGGTGGGCGAGTCGGCAAAGGCCAGTCCCTCGGCGCGGTCGATGCGGCCCGAGCGGATCAGCTGGGCCAGCGCCTCTTCAAAGGTCTGCGAGCCTTCGGCCATGGATTTCTCCATGGCCTCCTTGACGCCCGAGAAGTTGCCGCGCTCGATGAGGTCGGCGATCAGCTTGGTGTTGAGCATCACCTCGACGGCCGGCATGCGGCCGCCATCCACGGTGCGCACCAGGCGCTGGGAGATCACGCCCTTGAGCGCTGCCGACAGCTCGCCCAGCATGGTCGGCCGGATTTCCTCGGGGAAGAAGGACAGGATGCGGTTGAGCGCGTGGTAGCTGTTGTTGGCGTGCAGCGTGGCAAGGCACAAATGGCCCGACTGCGCAAAGCCCATGGCCGAGGACATGGTCTCGCGGTCGCGGATCTCGCCGATCAGGATCACGTCGGGCGCCTGGCGCAGCGCATTCTTGAGCGCAACCTGCAGCGATGCCGTGTCGGATCCCACTTCGCGCTGGTTGACGATGGAGCGCTTGTTGCGGAACTGGTATTCGATGGGGTCCTCGATGGTGAGGATGTGGCCCGTGAGCTTTTCATTGCGTGCATCGATCATCGAGGCCAGGGTCGTGCTCTTGCCCGAGCCCGTGGAGCCCACGACCAGCAGCAGGCCGCGCTTTTGCATGATCAGCTCGCCCAGCACGGGCGGCAGGTTCAGCGTGTCCATGGGCGGGATGTGCTGGGCGATGAAGCGGATCACCACGGCGCAGCTGCCGCGCTGGTGCATGGCGCTGACGCGGAAACGCCCCACGCCGCGCAGCGGCACGCCCATGTTGAGCTCGCCCGTCTCGTCCAGCTCCTGCAGGCGCTCGGCCGGCACGATCTCGGCCAGCAGGCTGCGCGGCGCATCGGGCGGCAGCAGCTGGTTGTTGATGGGGACGCATTCGCCGTTGATCTTGATCAGCGCCGGCGCGTTGACCGCCAGGTAGACGTCGGACGCCTGCTTCTCGCCCATCAGGCGCAAAATCCTCTCCATCGTGCCCATGTGTTCCCCCAAATTCGTGTGCTGTCGCTGTTCTTGGATCGTTGTCACGCGCTTTTGACGTGAAACGGGCGTCCGCTGCCTGGTGGCCGGGGACGCCCTAGAGAGTATGCCTTGGTCCATCCCCTGAACAGGGGATGTTTTGGCGCCGCAACCACGCCTTTGGCGCGGTCCGGATGCAGGTCAATCGCGCAGCAGGTCGTTCAGGCTCGTGGTGGAGCGTGTCTTGGCATCGACCTTCTTGACGATGATGGCGGCGTACATGCTGTAGCGGCCGTTGTCCTTGGGCAGGTTGCCCGACACCACCACCGAGCCGGCAGGCACGCGGCCATAGCTGGTCTCGCCGGTCGCACGGTCATAGATGGGAGTGGACTGGCCGATGTACACGCCCATGGAGATCACGGAGTTCTCTTCCACGATCACGCCTTCGACGATTTCGGAACGCGCGCCGATGAAGCAGTTGTCTTCGATGATGGTCGGGTTGGCCTGCAGCGGCTCCAGCACGCCGCCCAGGCCCACGCCGCCGGACAGGTGCACGTTCTTGCCGACCTGGGCGCAGGAGCCCACGGTGGCCCAAGTGTCGACCATGGTGCCTTCGTCCACGTAGGCGCCGATGTTCACGTAGGAGGGCATCAGGATGGCGCCCTTGGCGACGAAGCTGCCACGGCGGGCCACGGCCGGAGGCACGACGCGCACGCCGGTGGCGGCGATCTCGGCCTCGGTCATGCCGGCGAACTTGGTGGGGACCTTGTCGAAGAAGTTCAGGTCGCCGGACTGCATCAGCACGTTGTCCTTGAGGCGGAAGGACAGCAGCACGGCCTTCTTGATCCACTGGTGCACGGTCCACTGGCCCACGCCTTCGCGCGTGGCCACGCGCAGCTGGCCGTTGTTCAGGGCTTCGATCACGTGGTCCACGGCCTCGGTCACTTCCTTGGGGGCGGCAGCGGGGGAGAGGCTGGCACGGTTGTCCCAGGCGGTGTCGATGATGGATTGCAGCTGTTGCGTCATATGGCTTTGGTGATCAAAGGGTTTGTGAGGAAAGGGGAGTGCAGGGCTGTCTCAGCGCTGGCGCGATTCTATGAACTGTGCAATGCGCTGGGCGGCTTCCAGGCATTCTGCGGTCTCGGCCACCAGGGCCATGCGCACGCGCCCGGCGCCGGGGTTGCGGCCATTGGCCTCGCGCGCCAAGTAGCTGCCAGGCAGCACGGTCACGCCGGTGGCGGCATACAACTCGCGTGCAAAGTCGGCGTCGTCCAGGCCCAGCGATTCGGGAATGCCGGCCCACAGGTAGAAGCTTGCGTCGGGCAGGCGCACATCCATCACGCGCGCCAGCACGGGCGTGACCTGATTGAATTTTTCGCGATACAGGCGGCGGTTTTCCTCGACATGGGCCTCGTCGGCCCAGGCCGCCATGCTGGCCGTCTGCACCACGGGGCTCATGGCGCCGCCGTGGTAGGTGCGGTACAGCAAAAAGGCCTTGATCAGGGCCGCATCGCCCGCCACGAAACCGCTGCGCAGGCCAGGCACGTTGCTGCGCTTGGACAGGCTGGTGAACATCAGCAGGTTCTTGTAGTCCGTGCGGCCCAGGCGCTGCGCGGCTTCCAGTCCGCCCAGGGGAGGCGTGCCGTCGAAGTAGATCTCGCTATAGCACTCGTCGCTGGCAATCACGAAGCCATGGCGGTCGGACAGCGCAAACAGCTTTTCCCATTCGGCCAGCGGCATCACCGCGCCCGTGGGGTTGCCGGGAGAGCACACGAAGATCAGCTGGGTCTTTTCCCACACGTCGGCGGGAACGCTGTCCCAGTCCACCGCGAAATTGCGCGCAGCATCGCTGGGGGCGTAGTACGGCTGGGCGCCGGCCAGCAGGGTGGCGCCTTCGTAGATTTGATAGAACGGGTTGGGGCAGATCACGCGCGCGCCGTCCTGGCTGGCGTCCACCACGACCTGGGTGAAGGAGAACAGGGCCTCGCGCGAGCCGTTGACCGGCAGCACCTGGGCGGCGGCGTCCAGCGCAATGCCGTAGCGCTGGCGCGCCCACTGGGCGCAGGCTTCGCGCAGCGCGGGCTCGCCGGCTGTGGCCGGGTACTTGGCTAGGCCGCCCAGGTCGGCGCTCAGCGCCTGTTCGATGAAGGGCGGCGTGGCATGGCGGGGCTCTCCGATGCCAAGGCTGATGGGGCGCACGCCCGCCGGTGGCTGGACCCCGGCGAACAGTTTGCGAAGACGCTCAAACGGGTAGGGCTGGAGTCGGGAGAGCAGGGGATTCATGGGCTCGCATTATGGATTGATGCGCTTTCGGCATGCCGTTGTCACAGGGGACTGCGGGTCTGCACGCTGGCTTTTTTGCATTCTGTTACCTATTCTGGCATGGTCTCGACTGGGGCCATGCCAACTCGTGTGGCGGGGCCTCGCAAACGGTGAATTCCAGATACCAATGACAAGAGAGGCAGACAGCTATGCAGGCAGGCGCTGGCATGGAAAAAGATGGAAGCAGGCATCGTAAGCATACATCCGGCCCAGGTGCCGGCTTCCTCGTATGCACGGTGTGGGCATTGGCGGGACCGGCGCTGGCGTTGGTGGCCGATTCGATGGGCCTGGGGCCCTGGGTTTGGGCAGCCTTGCTGCTGTGGGCCGGGCTGCTGCTGGGCGGCCTGCACAGGCTCTGGTCGCGGGTGATCGGCGAGCGCGAATTGCTGCAGCAGGCCATGCAGGGCATCGCCCAGGGAGACCTGAGCCAGCGCGTGGCCGTGGAGGCTGCGGCCTCCCAGGAGGGCGCAGGCGCCGTCCAGACGCCCAAGGCCTTGCTGGGCGGCATGGTGACCTCGCTGTCTGGCATGGTGGCCGATGTGCGCAGCAATGCGGCCCTGGTGGCGCAGGCCGGGCAACAACTGGTGAACGAGCACCAGGCACTGTCCGATCGCACCGAACTGCAGGCCACCAACCTGGCCCAGACCGTGGTCAGCGTGGAGCAGTTGAGCAGCGCCGTGCAGCACAACGCCGATGTGGTGGGCGTGGTCCATCACCAGGCCAGCGCCGTGCGCGGCGCCGCCGATGAAGGCGTGGTGGCCATGGGCCGCGCCGTGGAGTCGGTGGAGACCATTGAAAGCAGCGCCGGCCGCATGCGCGAGATCATCGGTGTGATCGACGGCATTGCGTTTCAGACCAACATCCTGGCCCTCAACGCTGCCGTGGAAGCGGCGCGTGCGGGCGAGCAGGGCCGCGGCTTTGCCGTGGTGGCCAGCGAGGTGCGCTCCCTGGCCGGCCGCTCGGCCGAGGCGGCGCGCGAGATCCGCCACCTGATCGGCGATGCGCTGGCCCAGGTGGAGCACAGCACCGAACTGATCCGCACGGCCGGACGTGGCATGGAGCGCGTGACCGAAGGCATTCGCCAGGTGGCCGAGCACATGGGAGAGCTGTCGCAGTCCACCGGCAGCCAGAGCACGGGTCTGGCCGAGATCAGCCGCGCCGTTCACCAGATCGACGAGATCACCCAGCACAACGCGCAGATGGTGGGCCACGCGCTGGACCAGGCCCGGGCGCTGCAGCACCGCGCGCAGATGCTGTCAGGGGCGGTGTCGCGCTTTCGGCTGCAGCAGGGCACGGCGGAGGAGGCCGTGGCCCTGGTCGAGTCGGCCCTGGGCCTGGCGCGGCGCGGAGTGGCCACCGAGGCACTGCTGGCCGCTGTGAACGATCCGGCCCAGCCCTTCCATGACCGTGACATGTACGTCTTCGCCCTGGCAGCCGACGGCAGCTACCGTGCCTTTGGCGGCAACCCTGCGCGCGTGGGCGTGCGAGTCCAGGAATTGCCCGGCGTGCGTGGCGAACAGCTGCTGACCGACATCATTGCCCAGGCCGAGCGCGGGCCGGGCTGGGTGGAGTACGACTTCAGAAACCCGGCCACGCAGCAGGTGCAGACCAAGATGTCCTTCGTCTGCAAGCATGGCGGGCTGTACTGGGGATGCGGGGTCTACAAGAGTCTGGCGCTGGCGGCATAGCCTTGGCCTGGAAGGCAGACTGCCGCCTGGCGGGCTTCACTGGCACGCGTTCGGCGATGAACCGCCGCCCGCGCGCTGGGCACGAGCGCGGGCCAGGATGGCGGCGATGGTGGCCTGCTTGCTCTCGGCCACGGGAGGTGCGGGGCAGGGTGCGTGAGGGCTGGCGTCGTCGTCGGCTGCCTGCTCTGCCTGCGCACGAGGCGTCGGTGCCCGGCTTGCACTCAAACGCTCGCGCTCCACTTCACGCTCTCGGCGCAGCACATAGCGCTGGCGCGCATGCTCGGCCTGCTGGGGGCTCCAGGCAGACCAGCCTGTGGCCGGGCCGCTGGCATTGTGCAGTTCGATGCAATCGACCGGACACACGGGAATGCACAGTTCGCATCCCGTGCAGTGGGCTGCGATCACCGTGTGCATGAACTTGTTGGCCCCCAGGATGGCATCCGTGGGGCAGGCCTTGATGCACAGGGTGCAACCGATGCACCAGGCCTCGTCGATCACGGCCACGGTGCGCGGGGCTTCCATGCCGTGCTCGGCGCTCAGCGCAACAACGGGCCGGCCCGTCAATGCGGCCAGCCGCTCCACGCCCGCAGCGCCGCCCGGTGGGCACTGGTTGATGCCAGCCTCGCCCGAGGCCACGGCCTGGGCGTAGCTGGCGCAGTCAGGGTAGCCGCAACGCGTGCACTGTGTCTGCGGCAGCGCCGCGTCTATGCGTGCTGCCAGATCGTCGCGGGCAAGGATTGCGAAGGCGGGCATGGCGTGCCGGGCTTGCTCGGTGCTCAGCCTGCCTGCACCTTGGCACCGCGCTTGCGCGGCTGCTCGGTGGCCGAGGGCGCGTCATCGCTCAGGCTGCTGGTGTGACCTGCCGCGCTGGCGGCCGTGGCGCTTTCGGGCTGGTGGGCACTGATGAACTCGCGCACCTGCGGGTAGACGATCTCTCTCCAGCGCCTGCCGCTGAAAATCCCGTAGTGGCCGGCGCCCGGCACTTCAAGGTGCTTGCGCTGCTCGGCTGCGATGCCCGTGCACAGATCGTGCGCTGCGCGCGTCTGGCCCGAGCCGGAGATGTCGTCCAGCTCGCCTTCGACGGTCAGCAGGGCGCTGCCCTTGATGTCCTGCGGGCGCACCAGTTCAACCTTGTCCTCGGGCGAACGCACTTCCCAGGTGCCATGGACCAGCTTGTAGTCCTGGAACACCGTGGCGATGGTCTCGAGGTAGTAGTCGGCATCCATGTCGAGCACGGCGTTGTACTCGTCATAGAACTTGCGGTGATGCTCGGCGCTGGCGTCGTCACCCTTGATCAGGTCCTTGAAGTAGTCGTAGTGGCTCTTGGCGTGGCGGTCCGGATTCATGGCCACGAAGCCCGAGTACTGCAGGAAGCCCGGGTACACGCGGCGGCCTACGCCCGGATAGCCTTCGGGCACGCGGTAGATCACGTTGTTCTCGAACCACTCGAAGCTGCGGTTCTGCGCCAGGTTGTTCACCGAGGTCGGCGAGCGGCGCGCATCGATGGGGCCGCCCATCATGGTCATGGACAGCGGAGGCGTCTCGCCACGGCTGGCCATCAGCGACACGGCAGCCAGCACCGGCACCGTGGGCTGGCACACGCTGACCACGTGGCACTGGCCGTACTTGCCCTGCAGGTAGCGGATGAACTCCTGCACATAGTTCACGTAGTCGTCGAGGTGGAACTCGCCATCGGCCAGCGGCACCAGGCGGGCGTTCTTCCAGTCGGTGATGTAGACCTTATGGTCGCCCAGCATGCTTTGCACCGTATCGCGCAGCAGCGTGGCGTAGTGGCCCGACAGCGGCGCCACGATCAGCACCACGGGCTGGCTCAGCATGGTCTGCAGCGTATCGGTGTCGTCGGAGAAGCGCTTGAAGCGGCGCAGCTCGCAAAACGGCTTGTCCACTTCGACGCGCTCGCGGATGGTCACGTCAACGCCGCCCACATCCACACTGTGCAGGTTGAATTCGGGCTTCTCGTAATCCTTGCCAAGGCGGTAGAACAGATCGAACCCGGCGGCCATGCGCTGGGACATCGGACCTTGGCTCAGCAACGAGTGGGGGTTGCTGTAGAGCTTGGCTGCAGCTTGCGCGAAATCGGCAAAGGGCTCGACCATGGCGCGCTGGATTTCGTAGAGCTGATAGAGCATGGATACAAGGGGTTGTTTGGATATGTTGCAGTGCAATATATCAGCAGCAAGCTAAGAAAATTGGTAGTAAAACCCCTTTGATGCTGTCGCGTAAGTGATAGTTTCTACCGATAGGCCTGGGCGAGCGGCCGCCTCAGCCCTGGCCATCCTGCAATGCAGTCCCCCGCGCTAGGCGGCAAGCGCCGCCTCGGCCGGTTTGGTGCGCGCAAGCCGCATCACCTCTGAAGGCGGCAATTGCTTGAGCTGGTGATTGCTCCACACCTGGCGCCAGCGGCGCGCCCCCGCCAGCCCGTTGCGCAACCCCAACATATGCCGTGCGATGGAGTACCAGTGCGTGCCATGCGTGCGCGCCTCTCGCTCCATGTAGGCCACCATCTGCTCCTCGATGGACTCGCGCGTGTGCTCCATGCTCGCATCGCCGTAGTACAGCGCATCCCACGAGGCCAGCCACCAGGGGTTGTGATAGGCCTCGCGGCCCACCATCACGCCATCGACCTGCTGCAGCAGTTCCTGCACCGTGGCATCTGCCTTGATGCCGCCGTTGATGGCAATGGTCAGTTCCGGAAAATCCTGCTTGAGCCGGGCCACGATCTCGTAGCGCAGCGGCGGGATCTCGCGGTTTTCCTTGGGCGACAGGCCCTTGAGCCAGGCATTACGCGCGTGAACTATGAACACGCGGCAGCCCGCATCCGCCACCGTGCCAACGAAATCGCGCACGAACTCGTAGCTCTCATCCTTGTCGATGCCAATGCGGTGCTTCACCGTGACGGGCACATCCACCACATCCACCATCGCCTTCACGCAATCGGCCACCAGCGGCGCCTCGTTCATCAGGCATGCGCCAAACGCGCCGCGCTGCACCCGCTCGCTGGGGCAGCCGCAGTTCAGATTGATCTCGTCATATCCCCACTGCGCTCCCAACCGCGCAGCCTGCGCCAGATCCGACGGCTCGCTGCCGCCGAGCTGCAACGCCACCGGATGCTCCTCGGCCTCGAACCGCAGATGCCGTGGCACATCACCGTGCAGCAGTGCGCCCGTGGTCACCATCTCGGTATACAGCAGGGTATGGCGGCTCAGCAGTCGGTGCAGGTAGCGGCAGTGCTTGTCAGTCCAGTCCATCATGGGTGCAACGGACATGCGCCACATGCTGGCAGGTGCTTGGTTTTCTACGTTTGTCATTGATCTGATTGGGTTTTTTGCTCTGGCGTCGTTGCCTGGTTCTTCGCCATCCAACCCCGTTTTTGCTGACTTTCTCGCTGGCTTTGCCACATCCTTCACCTGTCGCAAAACAGATGGAACCATCACTTCACGCAAGCGCGCACACGGCTTGCTTGCTCGCTTGCCTGCACCGCACAGATCCGGCTGATGGAGAACGGCACGTTTGTCCACCGCGAAAGCCAGGCCTATCGTCGGAAAGTGCTGGCCAATGGGTGGCTGCGCAGGCGCGAGCACGAGATGGACCGGGAGCACGCTTTTGGCCAGGCGCCAGGCCGTGCACAAGAAAATTTCAGTGGGGGAGCCACTGCGGGATTATGTCAGTGCGGTCAAAAACGTGACTGAGTGGGGCCGTTGCAAAAAGGCCGGCATCGCGCGACTGCAGGCCTCTGGTCGGGCCGACCTCCAGGCCGCCAAGCTCACGGTGCAGGATCTGATGGGCCACACCAAGAAGCGGTGCACGGAGGACGAGGCCGGCCCGCCGCCGTGCTCAATGACATGGTGTGGCTGCGCCAGGTCTTCCTGCATGCTTCGGCCGCGCGCGGCATTGATGCGCCGCTGCAGGTGCTGGATCGCGCCAGGCTCAAGCTGCTGCGCACGCGGGTGCCCGCCTACGCGGCAGGGCTTCAAGCGTGGCCGACAAGACTGCCTTGAATCCAAGTGAGAGCTCTCCCTGGAGCAAATTTCATCCATTGCGCGAAACTGGGGTAATGGTAGCTAGATGTAAGTGAGTGGCGAGAAGCGGATAAATTTGATCTTCATTCATTTGGTGTTGGTAAAGAATTTCTATCTGCACATTGCTTTTCGATGGCATATTGACGAGGCCATGCATCGAATAAGACAAATGGAGGCACGCCAAATGAATGTTAGAGAGAGGCAAGAATCATTCGCGCCGCAATCGCGGTTGCAAGCATTGATGGTTGATTGCGAGGTGGAAGATTTTTCAGGGTTGGGCCTGTTGCTCGGTCAGGCTGGATATGATACGCGAATGGCGGCAAGTGCGCCGGAAGCGTTGGCTGAGTTTGCTGGTGGACGAATTGATTTGTTGATATGCAATACGCGTGTAATTGACAAGGATGGTGGGCAGTGGCTGGAAAATCTCGTTGGGCAGTCCCCTGATCTGTTCGTGATTTTTCTTTCGGAATGCAGTCCCGTGGCAATTACGAAAGGCCTTGGTCGGTTGCTGGGCTTGCACCGCCATATAGTCAAACCTTGGAATAGTGAGCAATTTTTGGCTGTCATTGAGCAACTGAATGATCAAAAAATTACACGCTATGAGAATATTCGGCTAGAGCAAAAAAATAGAGCGCTGACGAAGGAGTTGGCAGAACTAAATGCAGCTGTTGAGCTGACTGCCCATGAGCATGACGAAGAATTGTTGGAGGCGCATAGGAAACTTAAAAAAAGCTTCGTCGCATCGATCCGAATGTTTTCAAATCTGCTTGAGTGGCGAGGGGGGATACTTGCCGGACATTCAAGACGCGTTGCGGATCTAACCCGCCGAACCGCAAGTATTATGCAGCTAAGTGAAGCAGAGCAGCAGAATGCTTTTGTCGCTGCGCTCATTCATGATATCGCTCATATTACTCTTCCCGATGGGATGTTAAGCAAGCCCGTCCCAAGTTTAAGTCATGAGGAACTGGATAAGTATAGAAACCATAGCAGTTTGGGGGAGCAGCTGCTTCTGTCGATAGATGATGCGCATCTTGTCGCTACTCTAGTCAGGTCTCACCATGAGCGATTCGATGGAGCAGGTTACCCTGATGGCCTAAAGGGGAAGGATATTCCAATAGGTGCTCGCATAATTGCGGTTGCTGATTTTTACGATGACCTGATGGTGGGGCATTTGAGCAGTAAGCCGCTAACTTGCGCAGAGGCAAGAACGCTCATTTCGCATAGTAGAGGAGCACAATTTGATCCAGAGGTGGTGGATGCTTTCTTGCAAATTGTGATTCAGGCGACCCCTGCTACCGACCCGGCTCCAATTAATGTTCCCTGTTCAGAACTGAGGCTAGGGATGATTTTGGCTCAAGACTTCGTATCGAGGGAAGGCTTGATCTTGCTTACAGCAGGTCGAGTTTTGACGCAAGAGTTGATACGCAGAATGCAATTGCGTGTTGATCTTGGTCGAAAGTTTCCAATTCGTGCTGTAGCGACGGCTGTTTGATTGGATTGAGTAATTATTTTGGTCTGGACTTGGTCCAGTTTTTTATGGCCTTCGCTCTCTGGTTGTTTTTGAGAATTTGAGTAGAATTTCTCCATTGGTTGTAATTGCTTGTTTTTCTGATATGTCAGCTATAAGTGAAGGCGGTACTTCTGTTGAATACAGCTTGTTTTTGCTTATTCTATATAAAATCCTCGTTTTTCCGACTATGAATTCATCTCCTTCGATTATTCCTATATACCGGCCATTTTTTTGTATAGGCTTTCCACCATCCGCCTTCGATCATTTTATGCCTCGCTGTGCTGTGATTTATTATTGGCGCCACCATGCCAATTCTTGAGCATGAAATGTTATTATGAAAGCCGCTCGATATTTCAATTGATGCAAAATTTGACAAAGTAATTGATTTTGATAATTTATTATCAAAATCACGCTTGGCAAGAGTAGTATCTGGATATACGTGGAAACACGGATGGTCACTTGGCGTAAATCTCGACGTCGTGCCTACCAAGGCTGCCACCTTCGGCAGGATGAGCAAGGAACACATGCAGGCGCCGCAGTGGGAGCGCATCAAGCGGGATTGCTGGAGCCGGTCCTCGCTGCGCGTCCGTAGGACTCTCGCCACCGGAATCTTGCCCAGGGACCGACAGCCTGCAGCCTGTTGCTGGCACACCATGACAGCTCTGAAGCAACAGGAGTAATGAATGGCGATTTCAGAAAAGATCCAGGACCTGCGCAAGTGGGATGACTCTCGCAAGGGATTCACGGGAGAGCATTGGCTTGTGCTCGGTGCCGGCCTCTTGGCGCTGCGCCATGCCCGGCGCGCGGAAAGTGGCATGGGCCGCCTTGTGAGTGGTGCGCTGGGCACGGCACTGATAGCGCGCGCGGCCACGGGCCGCGACGGTGTATTGGGAACGGCAGGACGATTGGCTGCAAAGCCCACCCTGGCCGAGCGCCTGCTGATCGCCGCGCGCCGCCTGTAGACGCCCGGACAAAGGAAAGGCCCGCAGTTGTGAACTGACCCCAAGAAGTTGGACGGTTGGAAGCTAGCGGCTCAAGGCCTGAGTTCGGTACTGCAC
>NZ_JTKZ01000620.1:0-2124 GCF_000799035.1 Delftia sp. ZNC0008 | reverse complement strand
CCGCGTACGATGACGATCAGGACCAGCAGGTACTTCATGCGGCGCGCTCCAGCAGCACTTCCATCACGAAGCGTGATCCCGCATAGGCCAGCAGCAGCAGCACGGCGCCTGCGTAGAGCACGCGCACGGCGCTGCGGCCACGCCAGCCAAAGCGCGCACGGCCGATCAGCAGCACGGCAAAGGTCAGCCACGACAGCAGCGAGAACACCGACTTGTGGTTCCAGACCCAGGCCTTGCCGTAGAGCTGTTCGCCGAACAGCCAGCCTGCGGCCAGCGTGGCCGTGAGCAGCACAAAGCCTGCGGACACGAAGCGGAAGGTCAGGCGCTCCAGCGTGAGAAGGGGCAGGCCGCTGTCATGCCCGCCACCGCCCAGCCGCATGTGCTGCTCGGCGCGTGTCATCAGCGAGGCATGGACCACGGCGGCGGCGAACAGTCCGTAGGAGGCAATGCCCAGCGCCAGGTGCAGCGGCAGCCAGGGCGAGGCGTTGACATGCAGGGGCGTTCCCGGAAACAGCGCGGCCAGGAGCACGGCGGCCGTGCCCAGCGCTGACAGCGCCAATTGCGCGCGCATCTTGGGGAACAACTGCTGTTCGACCCCATAGACGGTGAGCACCAGCCAGGCCGTCATGGACAGTGCTGGCGCGAACCCGAAGTGCGGCTGTTCCCCGAGCAGGCCCCAGGCCAGGGCCAGGGCGTGGAGCACCCAGGCCAGGCGCAATGCGGCGCGGGCGCCGGCATGGCTGATGCGTCGGGCACCGGCGGCCGGCACGGCATAGGCCACGGCTGCGGCAAGCGCCAGCATCCAGCCCAGGGGCGATGCGTTGGCGGAAATCAGGGGGACGGAGAGCATCTTTCTATGATAGCTGTGGCTTTCCTGCCGCCGGTTGTGCAGGCTCAGAATCCGGGCGCCGTGCCGTGGTTCGGAGCGCATTTTCTTCAGGGCTCGATGGCTGCCTCGATGCGATTGCGCCCCAGGGCCTTGGCCTGGTAGAGCAGGCCGTCCACCTTCTGCAGCCAGGTTTCCAAAGGCGCGGCAGACGGCTGCCGCACGGTGAGTACGCCGCAACTGACGGTGAGCAGCGGCGCCGTGGGAGAGGCGGCGTGGGCGATGGACAGGCGCAGCACTTCCTGGCGGAAATTCTCGGCCATGACCTGGGCGTCGCTTTCGCCGGGGAGGATGAGCGCGAATTCCTCGCCGCCAAAGCGCGCTGCCAGGTCGTAGGGCCGGCGCGCATGGCGCTGCAGCGTGGCGGCCACTGCCTTGAGCGCCTCGTCCCCCTGCACATGGCCATAGCAGTCGTTGTATTGCTTGAAGTGGTCTATATCAATGAGAGCCAGGCCCACGGACTCGCCCGTGCGCAGGCTGCGGCGGTGGGAGCGCTCCAGCATGTCGTCGAAGTGGCGGCGGTTGGCCAGCCCTGTCAGTCCGTCCACCATGGCCAGGCGCTCCAGGGCCTGGCGCTGCAGGGCCAGGCGTATCTGGTTGCGCACGCGCACCTCGACCACGGCGGGACGTATGGGCTTGGAGACATAGTCGGCCGCGCCCAGGCGCAGGCCGTATTCCTCGGCCTGGGCATTGCTCTGGCCGGTGATGAAGATGACGGCGATATGGGCGGTGCGCTCCTGGGCGCGCAACGCACCCAGCACCTCGTAGCCGTTCATGCCGGGCATGGCCAGGTCCAGCAGGATCAGCTGCAGCCGGTGGGCTTCGCGCTGGGCGATCACCAGCGCACCCGGGCCGTCCTTGGCCAGCAGCACACGGTAGTGGGGGCTCAGCAGCTCGGCCAGCATGCTGCGGTTCAGCCGTTCGTCGTCAACGATGAGGACCGTGGGCAGTTCCGGCCCGGTCAAGGCTTCAAACATCTGCAGCTCCCTGTAGAACCGTCCGGTTCACGGCCATGCTCCGCGCCAGCTGTTCGAGCGCCTGCAGCGCCGCCTCGGTTTCCAGGGACTCGGTGCAGCGCTGGATGCGCTGCAGCACGGACGCATGGCGCCCGTCGACCAGGGGCCGCAGCCGATCCAGTTCGGCCAAGGCGGCATAGTCGCTGTCGGCAATCTGCAGCCGCAGCCGAGCCAGGGTGGACGAGACTTCTTCCGCGGTCATCGGCTGCCGCTGCGGGGGGG
>NZ_JTKZ01000288.1:0-7118 GCF_000799035.1 Delftia sp. ZNC0008 | reverse complement strand
CAGGCAGGCTCATGCAGGTACCTCCATGGCAGCGGCAGGCCGCTGGGTATATTGCGCCACCCAGCCCGCCGTATCGGCGAACAGGCGCAGCGCCTTGATGCGCCGCGTGGCGGTCAGCGTGAAGCGGTGCTCCACGCCGGCCGGTATGCGCAGGTAGTCGCCGGGCTGCACGCGCAGCACGCGCTCTTCGCCGTGGGCATCAAAAAAGCCGAACAGGCCTTCGCCTTCGAGGATGTAGCGCACCTCGTCATCGGCATGGGTGTGGGGCTTGTCGAAGCGCTCCAGCGCCTCGTCCAGGCCCGGCGTGCCTGGGTGCAGCACGACCAGGTCCATGCTGTGGTAGCCATGGGCCACGCATTCGTCGACCACCAGCATGCCCACGGCCTGGACCACGGTGGCCTTGCCGCCGTCATCCAGCTGGGCCTGCGCCAGCAGCGCGGCCAGGCCGGGCTCGGGCGCCAGCGGACGGTGCTGCCATTGCACGCCGATGGCGGCCACGAAATCCGCGTCGGAAACCCGGTGGGATGCGAGGGCGCCCATAGTCTTACCAGGCCGCCGTGTAGGCGCCCTTGAACTGCGTGTCGATGAACTGGCGCACCTCGGGCGACTGGTAGGCCTTGACGAAGGCCTGCAGGCCCGTGTCCTTCTCATGGCCGGCGCGCGTGGCGATCAGCACGGTCACGTACGGCGTGTCCGTGGCTTCCAGCGCCAGCGAATCCCTTTGCGGCGACAGGCCTGCGGCCACGGCGTAGCTGCTGTTGACGGCGGCGGCGTCCAGATCGTCCAGCGAGCGCGCCAGCTGGGCGGCCTCCAGCTCGACGAACCTCAGCTTCTTCGGATTGGCCGTGATGTCCAGCACCGAGGCACGGGCGCCCGCGCCGGTCTTCAGTTCGATCAGCTTTTGCGCGGCCAGCACCATCAGTGCGCGCGAGCCATTGGTGGGGTCGTTGGGAATGCCCACGCGCGCACCGCTCTTGAGGTCGGCCAGGCTTTTGATCTTCTTGGAGTACACGCCCATCTGCTGGTTGACCGCACGGGCCACGGGCACGAGCTTGTAGCCTCGGTCCTTGTTCTGGGCGTCCATGAAGGGCTGGTGCTGGTAGATGTTGGCATCCAGCTCACCCTGCGACAGCGCCGCATTGGGCTGGATGAAGTCGCCGAACTCGACCAGCTTCACCTTGAGGCCGTTCTTCTCGGCCACCTTCCTGGCCACCTCGGCGATCTGGGCATGCGGGCCCGAGGTCACGCCGATGGTGACCGAGCCGTCGGCCGCATGGGCCGGCAGCGCGGCCATTCCCGCCAGGGGCAGGACGGCGGCCAGGGCCAGCGATTGAAGCAATGCGCGCTTTTTCATGGAATCCCTCTTTCAGACAATCTCGCGGCAGCTTGCCGCCCCGGCCACGCCACCCGCACCGGCCGCCGGGGTGTGTGGATCAGCGGTGGCTCAACCTGCGCACCGCCCAGTCGCCCAGGCTCTGGATGGCCTGCACGAAGAAGATCAGGATGATGACCACGGCCAGCATCACGTCGGGCAAAAAGCGCTGGTAGCCGTAGCGGATGCCCAGGTCGCCCAGGCCGCCGCCGCCAATGGCGCCGGCCATGGCCGAGTAGCCGGTCAGGCTCACGAAGCTGATGGTCAGGCCTGCCACGATGCCGGGCAGCGCCTCGGGCAGCAGGATCTTCCAGACGATCTGGCCCGTGGTGGCGCCCATGGACTGGGCCGCTTCCACCAGGCCGTTGTCCACCTCGCGCAGCGCGGTCTCCACCAGGCGCGCCACGAAGGGGGCTGCCGCAATGGTCAGCGGCACCACGGCCGCCCAGGTGCCGATGGACGAGCCCGTGATCAGACGCGTCAGCGGGATGATGGCGACCAAAAGGATGATGAAGGGGGTGGAGCGCAGGGCATTGACGATCCAGCCCACGATCTTGTTGGCCGGGCCGTTCTGCAGCACGCCGCCGTGGTCGGTCAGGCGCAGGAACACACCCAGGGGAATGCCGATCAGGCCGCCCACCAGGCCCGAGACGCCGACCATGATGATGGTCTCCCACAGCGAGCTGACGAACAGCTCCAGCATCATTTCCGAAAAATTCTCAAACATCGCTCAATCCCTGGTGGAAACGATCTGCACCTGCACGCCGGTGGCGCGCAGATGGTCCACGGCGGCATCGATCTTTGCCGCATCGCCGCTGGCGAAGACGGCCAGCGAGCCGAAGGTCTGCTCCTGGATCTCGTCGATCTGCCCATGCAGGATGGACAGGTCCAGCCCCAGCTCGCGGATCAGGTGCGACAGGATGGGCTGGTAGGCGCTCTCGCCCGCATACGACAGGCGCAGCAGCCGGCCTTGCTGGCCGGGCGCCAGCTGGGCGGCCAGCGCGTTCACGCGCACGGCCACCGACTCGGGCAGTTGCTGGGGAACGATCTCGTCGATCAGGCTGCGCGTGATGGCCTGCTGCGGGCGCGTGAACACGTCGATCACGGGGCCCAGCTCGGCAATCTCGCCGCCGTCGATCACGGCCACGCGGTCGGCGATCTGCTTGATCACCTGCATCTGGTGCGTGATCAGCACCACGGTCAGGCCCAGTTCGCGGTTGACCTTGCGCAGCAGGTCCAGGATGGAGCGCGTGGTCTCGGGGTCCAGGGCCGAGGTGGCTTCGTCCGACAGCAGCACCTTGGGGTGGCTGGCCAGCGCGCGCGCAATGCCCACGCGCTGCTTTTGCCCGCCCGAGATCTGCGCCGGATAGCGGTCGCGCAGCGCGCTCAGGCCCACCAGGTCCAGCAGCGGGTCCACGCGCTTTTTGATGTCGTCGGCCGACATGCCCGCCAGCTCCAGCGGCAGCGCGGCGTTGTCGAACACCGTGCGCGAGGACAGCAGGTTGAAATGCTGGAACACCATGCCGATGTCGCGGCGCGCCGTGCGCAGCTCGGCATCGCTGAGCTGCATCAGGTCCCGGCCGCCCACCAGCACCTGGCCGGAGGTGGGACGGTTGAGCAGGTTCAGGCAGCGCACCAGCGAGCTTTTGCCCGCGCCGCTGCGGCCGATGATGCCGAACACCTCGCCCGACTCGATCTGCAGGTTGATGCCCCGCAAGGCATGGACGGGCCCGGTGGGGCCCTTGTAGGTCAGGGAAAGATCCCGAATCTCGATCATGAAAAAACGCCGCGGCGCAGGACGGCCTGGGGACGCCGCTGCGCATTGTTGGGAAGTGGGAGCAAATATAGGTTGCGCGTATAAAAACGCAAACTATAAAAAAATTAAGTAATAAGAAGCTCCGGTTATGCCCGGGACTTCACTACTTTCTGCACAACCCTCAACTATGCCTGAATGTGGACACTCCCTGACCCTGCCGGGCTATGCGCGGCGCCACGGAGCACTGAGGCAAGGCCCTTCTTGCGGCGGCGTCTGATTGACAGTATGGCCGGCACGCTGCCGTCGCGGCCTGGCGGCCCTGGCCCGCTCCTGCTTTTGACGATGGCAGGCACCCGCCGCTGCCGCCGCGCTGACGCCAGAAGCAGCCTTTGCTGACAGGCCGCGCGGCATGCGCCCTCCTACAGTGGGCTCAACCCCACAGGAGAAGAGCGCCATGCGCCCAGAACAACACTCCGGCGCCGGCAGCCAGGCCGGCGCGGCTCCCTTGTCGCGGCGCGGCTTTCTGCAGGCCGCCAGCATCGCAGGCGTCAGCGTCTGGGTGGCGCCGCTGGCCAGCCAGGCCTATGCAGCCCTCTTTGAAGATCGCGTCCTGGGCAGCGTGGCCCGCGAGCCGGCCACCCAGCTGCCGCGCATGCGGCTCGATGGCCGCTCCAAGGTCATGGGCGCCAAGGTCTTCGCCCGCGACATCCGCGCACGCGACATGCCGCACTGGCCACAGCAGCAATCCCATGCCTTCATCGTGCGCACCACGCTGGCCGACCGGCTGTTCGACGGCATGGACCTTTCTTCCCTGGACGGCGAGCTGGCACCAGACCGCGTGGTCACCGCCGAGGACCTGGCGCGCGACGGCCTGGCCTTTCCCGAGTTCTATGGAGAGGACATGCTGCTGCCCGCAGGCAAGACCCCCGCCTACCTGGGCCAGGCCGTGGCCATCCTCATCTACCACGACTTCGCGCGCTTTCGCTTTGCCAAGGAAAGGCTGCAGGCCACGGCCAGCGTCATCCGCTACGGCCGCATCACGGGCGCGCTGGACCGTCCGCCCTGGGGCGTGTTCCGCTATGTGCGCCAGGGCGGTGCCGCGGCCTTTGACGACGACGTGTTCTCCAGCCTGCGCGATGCCCCGCTGTTCCCCGCCGAACGCAAGCCGCTGGTCTGGCCGCAGATCTCCAAGGCCGACGCGGTCACGGCACGCGGCCTGCGCGCGGCCGAGCAGATCGCCCAGGAACTGGCCACGCCGCCCGCCGACTGGCTGGTGCTGCAGCGCCACTACGCCACGCAATCGGTGGACACGGCCGCGCTGGAGCCCGACAACGCCAACTGCTGGTATGACGCGGCCACGCAAAGCCTGCACATGGTGCTGGCCACGCAATCGCCGCACGAAGTGGCCGAATGGGCAGCGCAGATGGTGCAGGCCAGCAGGTTCCCGCTCAAGCGCCTTTTCGTGCACCCGTGCTACACGGTGGGCTACGGCTCCAAGGACCACGCGCCCATGCCCTACTACGGCCTGGTCTGCGCGCTGTATGCGGACGGCAAGCCCGTGCGCCTGGCCAATGACCGGTTCGAGCAGTTCCAGTCCTCGCTCAAGCGCCATGCCTTCGAGATCGACTACACCATGGCCATCGACAGGAAGACCGGCCTCTTCCAGAGCCTGGTGGCCAACATGACGGCCAATGGCGGCGGGCGCGCCAACTTCTCGCCCTCGGTCGCCATGGTCGGCGGCACGGCAGCGCAGTCCATCTACTACTTTCCCAAGAACGACATCACCGCCGTGGCCCTGGCCAGCCGCGCGCTGGACGCGGGCTCGGCACGCGGCTACGGCACGCTGCAGAGCATGGCGGCCACCGAAATGATGGTGGACGAAATCGCCGAACTGCTGCAGATCGACCCCATCGAGCTGCGCCTGCGCAACGTGCTGACCTCGGGCGCCAAGAACACCCAGGGCGCCATTGCCGCTGGCGCCCTGCGCGCCGACGAGGTGCTGGAGCGCGCCCGCCGTCACCCGCTGTGGACCGAGCGCGCCAAGCGCAAGACCGCCTACGAGGCCAGCCACCCGGGCCAGCGCTACGGCGTGGGCTTTGCCTGCGTGCAAAAGGACTTCGGCACGGGCGGCGAGGCGGCCTTCGCCCGCATCGAGATATCGCCCCAGGGCCGCGTGCTGCTGCACCACTCTGGCACCGAGATCGGCACGGGCATGGGCACCTCGCAGGCCCAGCTGTGCGTGCAATGGTTCGGCAAGCCCGCCGACGAGCTGCAGACCGCCTGCCTGGACTGGCCCGAGCTGCCGCTCAAGGCCGAGGGCGACAACTACACCATGCCCCAGGCCGACCAGGACCGCTTCGCCGCCCGGCCGCTGTGGACGCCGGTCTACGCCTCGCCGGCCAGCGCCAGCAACTCGGCCTACTACTACAGCCACGCCACCAGCGAGACGGCGCGCGTGGTCTTCGAGCACGGCCTGTGGCCGGCCGCCGTCGCCATCTGGAGCCAGGGCACGGGCGGCGGCCAGAAGGCGCCCTACGTCGTGCGCCGCGAGGACGCGCGCTGGGTCAACGGCATGCTCACGGCCAACGGCATGCAGCCGCTGTCCCTGCAGGCCCTGGCCCAGAAGGCCCATGCCATGCAGCTGGTCACGGGCGCCGTGGGCCATACCTTCAACCGCTGGCAATGGGCCGAGGCCGACTTCGACATCCTGGGCACCAGCGCGCGCCGGCCGCTGGACGCGCTGGCCGTGCGCCTGGGCAGCGCGCCCGATGCTGCCGCAGTCACGCCGGCCCCTGACACCAGCGACACGCCGCAGGCGGCCACGCCCGTCGAGGCCTCTGTCACCGCGCGGCGCAGCGCCGCCGGCTACCGCATGATTGCGCGGCGCAACCTGTTCTATCCGCCCATGCAGCGTAACAACGCGGGCGTCACCTACTACAGCGCCAATGCGGCCCTGGTCGAGCTGGCGGTGGACACGGGCACGGGCGCGGTCGAGCTGCTGGCCCACCACTCCATCATGGAGTGCGGGCGGCCCATCGTGCCCGAGCTGGTGCACGGCCAGCTCGAAGGCGGCATTGCCATGGGCATAGGCCATGCGCTGTACGAAACCCTGCCGCTGTACGAGGGCGGCCCCGGCGACGGCAACTGGAACTTCCACCGCTACCACCTGCCGCGCGGCAGCGAGGTGGCGGTCTGGAAGCAGACGGCCGAGCTGCTGCCCCCGCTGTCCGACACCGATCCACCCAAGGGCATTGCCGAGGTGGTGATGATTCCCATCGTCGCCGCCATCGTCAACGGACTGCACCACGCCATAGGCAAGCGCTTCCACGACCTGCCCGTGACCCCGCAAAAGATCAGGGAGGCACTCGCACCATGAGCCTTGTCCCGCGCCCCTTGTCGCTGACCGTCAACGGCCAGACCGTCGGCCCCATGGACGTGCCCGAAGGCATGCCCATGATCGACTTCCTGCACGAATACCTGAACCTCACCGGCTCGCGCCTGGGCTGCGGCATCGGCGAATGCCGGGCCTGCACCATCATCGTGGACGGTCCCGAGGGCAGCCGCGAAATGCGCACCTGCATCACCGGCGCCCACTACTTCCAGGGCCGCAAGGTCCGCACCATCGAAGGCATTGCCGACCCGGCCGGTGCGGACACCGCGCCCCCATCAGCCCCGGGCACCTCGGGCCAGCCGCGCAAGGTCATCGCCATCAGCCCCGTGCAGCAGAAGTACCTGGAGCATTTCAGCTTCCAGTGCGGCTACTGCACGCCGGGCTTCGTCATCGCGGCCACGGTGCTGGTCGAGCGCCTGGCCAAGGCGCCCATCCGCGCGGCCGATGTGGAACAGGTCGTGGGCGAGGCGCTGCAGCCCCACCTGTGCCGCTGCACCGGCTATGTGCGCTACTACGCGGCCGTGAAGGACCTGGTCCTGAACACGCCCGGGCTGACCTTGAAAGGATGAGCGCCATGTCCGCCGCCGACCCCAACGCGG
>NZ_JTKZ01000443.1:0-3986 GCF_000799035.1 Delftia sp. ZNC0008 | reverse complement strand
CCGCGTCTACTTCGATGCGGATGAGCACAGCTTCCTGCGGCAGCAGCAGGCCGTCAAGAACACCAAGGGGCGGCCCGGCGTGCAGCGGCCCGTGCGTGTGGGGCTGGCTGGCGACGAAGGCTTTCCGCATGCGGGCAGCCTGGACTTCACCGACAACCAGCTCAACGCGGGCACGGGCACGGTGCGCATGCGCGCCCGCCTGCCCAATCCCGACCGCCTGCTGACGCCGGGCCTGTTCGCGCGTGTGCAACTGCAAGACGCGCAGGGCCTGGGCGGCGAGCGGCAGACGCTGCTGATCGACGACAAGGCCGTGCTCACCGACCAGGACCGCAAGTACGTCTATGTGGTGGGCGAGGGCAACAAGGCCGAGCGCCGCGACCTGGAGCTGGGCCGCATGGTCGATGGCCGGCGCGTGGTGGACAAGGGGCTGGCGGCGGGCGACCGCCTCGTGGTCGGCGGCCTGCAGCGCATCTACTACCCCGGCATGCCGGTCAGCCCCAAGCCTGCTCCCGGCGATGGGCAGGCGGCGGTGGCCCAGGGGTCGGCCGTGGCCGCGCAGTGAACCGGGACGCACCATGGATTTCTCCAAATTCTTCATAGACCGCCCGATCTTCGCGGTCGTGCTCTCCATCATCCTGTTCGCCGTGGGCCTGGTTGCGATTCCGCAGCTGCCCGTGGGCGAGTATCCCGAGGTCGTGCCGCCCAGCGTGGTGGTGCGCGCCACCTATCCGGGCGCCAATCCCAAGGAGATCGCCGAGTCGGTGGCCGTGCCGCTGGAGGAGGCGATCAATGGCGTCGAAGGCCTGATCTACCTGAAGTCGGTCGCGGCCTCGGACGGCAGCCTGCAGGTGGTGGCCACCTTCCGCGCCGACGTGGACCCCGACACGGCAGCCGTGCGCGTGCAAAACCGCGTGAGCCAGGCGCAGAGCCGCCTTCCCGAGGAAGTGCGCCAGTACGGCGTCACCACGCAAAAGCGCTCGTCCACGCCGCTGATGTATGCGGGCCTGACCTCCAGCGACGGCAACCATGATGCGCTGTACCTGCGCAACCATGCCACGCTCAAGATCAAGGACGAGCTGGCGCGCATCCCCGGCATCGGCGAGGTGGCGCTGTACGGCGCAGGCGACTATGCGATGCGCGTCTGGCTGGATCCCAGCAAGGTGGCCGCACGACAGCTCACCGCTGCCGAGGTGATCGCCGCCATCCGCGAGCAGAACGTGCAGGTATCGGCCGGCCAGCTGGGCGCCGAGCCCAGCCCCAAGGGCTCGGACAAGCTGCTGTCCATCAATGTGCGCGGCCGCCTGAAGACGGCCGAGGAGTTCGGCTCCATCGTGCTCAAGGGTGGTGCCGACGGCCAGGTCGTGCGCCTGTCCGACGTGGCGCGCATCGAACTGGGCGCCAGCGACTACAGCATGCGCTCGCTCAGCGACACGCGGCAGATGGCGGCCGTGGGCATCTTCCTGTCGCCGGGCGCCAATGCGCTGGGCGTGGCGCGGGAGGTCTACGCCACCATGGAGCGCCTGTCCAGGGATCTGCCCGAAGGCGTGAACTTCGAGACCGTCTGGGACCCCACGGTCTTCGTGCGCGACTCCATCAAGGCGGTGCAGAGCACGCTGATCGAGGCGGTGATCCTCGTGGTGCTGGTGGTCATCGTCTTCCTGCAGACCTGGCGTGCTTCCATCATTCCGCTGCTGGCCGTGCCCGTGTCCATCGTCGGAACCTTCGCGGGGCTGTACCTGCTGGGCTACTCCATCAACACGCTGACCCTGTTCGGACTGGTGCTGGCCATCGGCATCGTGGTGGACGATGCCATCGTCGTGGTGGAGAACGTGGAGCGCTACATCGAGGAGGGCCACACGCCCCTGGAGGCGGCGCACCTGGCGATGAAGGAGGTCTCGGGCCCCATCATCGCCATCGCCCTGGTGCTGTGCGCGGTCTTCGTGCCCATGGCCTTCCTCAGCGGCGTGACGGGCCAGTTCTACAAGCAGTTCGCCGTGACGATCGCCATCTCCACGGTGATCTCGGCCATCAACTCGCTGACGCTGTCGCCTGCACTGGCGGCCAAGCTTCTGCAGCCGCGCGGCGCGCCGCGCGATCTGCTGTCGCGCGGGCTGGACCGCAGCCTGGGCTGGTTCTTCCGGCCCTTCAACCGCTTCTTCGACCGCAGCGCGCACGGCTACCAGAACTCCGTGGGGCAGTCGCTGCGCCGCCGCGGCCTGGTGTTTGCGGTCTACGCGGCGCTGCTGGCGGGCACGGCCGTGCTGTTCCAGGCCGTGCCGGGCGGCTTCATCCCGCTGCAGGACAAGCTGTACCTGTTCGGCGGCGCCAAGCTGCCCGAGGGCGCCTCGCTGGGCCGCACCTCCGAGGTGACGCGCCAGATCGTGGAGCTGGCCCACAGCGTGGAGGGCGTGGACAAAGTCGCTGCCTTCGCAGGCTTCAATGCGCTGCAGACCACGACCACGCCCAACCTGACCAGCTCCTACATCATGCTCAAGCCCTTCGGCGAGCGCACGCGCAGCGCCGAGGAGATCAATGCCGAGCTGGGCGCCAAGTTCGCGCAGATCGAGGGCGGCTTCGCCTACGCGCTGATGCCGCCGCCCATCCAGGGCCTGGGCAACGGCTCGGGCTACTCGCTGTTCCTGCAGGATCGCGCGGGCCTGGGCTACGCGGCGCTGCAGCAGGCGCTGCAGGCCTTCCAGGCCGAGATCGCCAAAACGCCGGGCATGACCTATCCGGTCAGCAGCTACCAGTCCAACATCCCGCAGCTCGAAGTCAAGGTGGACCGTACCAAGGCCAAGGCGCAGGGCGTGGCGCTGACCGACCTGTTCCAGACGCTGCAGGCCTACCTGGGCTCGGTCTACGTCAACGACTTCAACGCCTTCGGCCGCGTCTGGCGCGTGATGCTGCAGGCCGATGCCGACCACCGCCAGGCCGTGGAGGACATCGCGCGGCTGCGCACGCGCAATGCGCGCGGCGAGATGGTGCCCATAGGCTCCATGGTCACCGTGGTGCCCAGCTTCGGGCCCGACCCGGTGCTGCGCTACAACGGCTTCCCGGCGGCCGACCTGATCGGCGACTCCGACCCGCGCGTGCTGTCCTCGGGCGAGGTGCTGACCAAGCTCCAGGAGATCGCGCAGCGCACGCTGCCGCGCGGCATCGAGCTGGCCTGGACCGACCTCAGCTACCAGCAGGTGGAGCAGAGCAATGCGGCGGCCGTGGTCTTCGCCATCGCCGTGATGCTGGTCTTCCTGGTGCTGGCCGCGCTCTACGAGAGCTGGACGCTGCCGCTGGCCGTCATCCTCATCGTGCCCGTGTGCATCTGCGCGGCGCTGTTCGGCGTCTGGCTGGCCGGCGGCGACAACAACGTCTTCGTGCAGGTGGGGCTGGTGGTGCTGATGGGGCTGGCCTGCAAGAACGCCATCCTGATCGTGGAGTTCGCGCGCGAGCTGGAGCTGCGCGGCGTGGGCATCGTCGATGCCGCGCTGCAGGCCTGCCGCCTGCGGCTGCGGCCCATCGTCATGACCTCGATCGCCTTCATCGCCGGTGCCGTGCCCCTGCTCATCGGCGGCGGCGCGGGCAGCGAGGTGCGCGCGGCCACGGGGGTGACGGTGTTCTCCGGAATGCTGGGCGTGACCCTGTTCGGCCTGTTCCTCACGCCGGTGTTCTACGTCACGCTGCGCCGGCTCTCGGGCCGGGCGCTGACGGGGCATGCGCCTGCACATGCCGCGCCTGCCTCCCCACCCTCCGACAAAGCCGCACCCCTGGAGCCCCACCATGTCTGAAATCCGCAAATCCCTGAGCCGACACGCGCTGGCGCTGGCGTCTGCCGGGCTTGTGGCCGGCTGCGCGGTCGGCCCCGACTTCAAGGCGCCTGCGGCGCCGCAGGCCGGAGCACAGTTCGCGCGGGCCGAGCCTGCACCGGCCACCCCGCAGGCCGAGCCCGATGCCGCCTTCTGGCGCCAGTTCCAGGACCCGCAGCTACGCGG
>NZ_JTKZ01000004.1:0-3451 GCF_000799035.1 Delftia sp. ZNC0008 | reverse complement strand
CCGCGTCCCTGGTAACCGGAGGACACGGCGGGCAGCGGGCAGCGCCCGCCAGGCACCACCCACACAAGGCGGGCCAGAAAAGAGACCACAGTCCGACCAGGGATGCAGGGACAAAACTCGGAAAGCTCCGATTTTTACGGCCCTGCAGACCCGCGATTCATCCATTGCCCTTGCTCGATCCGCTCAGGCTGGGAGCGGATTGGGCACGAATCGGATAGGACAACTCTGATTCTGACCCAGCCGATTCTGATTCTCCAGCGCGACCGGACAGCCAGCCGCCGGCGCCATTCCTATCATCCGCAGCTCTGTCGTCGGGCTTCCCCTTGCGGGATTCCTGGACTCCCGTTCCTGAATGAATTCATGGACAACCCGGCCATCGCCGGACCTACAAAGAAGAGGCAAGGCATGTACACGAACCAGACCGGAGGGCGCAGGCGGCAATTGCAGCGGGAGGCACAGCATGGATGAGCGAACCGAGCTGACCTTCATGCTGCATGGCCTGCCGGACCGCGACGCCAAGCTGTTCCGCTCCTATGTGCTGATGGTGAATCACCGCACACGGCATCGCTGGACGTGGCGCGAATCCCAGGCGGACATGACGGTGGTGCATGGCGAACTGGCCCAAGCGCCTGCCGCCCCGCCCGCGCTGACGCTGCGCGTGGGAGGGCCACCGAGGGGAGCCTTCCCTGCGGGTGGCCACCTGGGCATGCCCCTGCGCGCCGAGGCGCTGGAGGAATGCCTCAACACCATGGGCGCACGCATCCTGTCGGTGCACGGCAAACCGGCCAGCGCCAAGGCACACGCCAGCGGCCTGCACACGCAGCATCAGCTGATGCTGCTGCAGCTGCGGCGCTGGCCGTCGCCGCAACTGCTGACGAGATCCCACCATATCCGCCTGGCCACCTTGCTGACAGGCCAGCCCACGACGATGCAGACCCTGTGCCAGCGCTCGGGCCTGTCGCCCGAGATCTGCGCCGGTTTTCTGAACGAGCTGGACGCCGCCGGCCTGCTGCGCTGGGCCTCGGCCCGCCCGCCCGCCGCACCGCACCCCGGCAACCCTGCGCCGGACAGGGGCGTGCTCGAACGCATACGCCTTCGCCTGGCCCGGTTTGCAGGAGCGCGCCCATGAGCGAACTCAAGATCCTGATTTCCGGCCCTGCAGGCGCAGGCAAGACCACGGCCATCCGCTGCGTCAGCGAGATCGCCCCCGTGAGCACCGACGTGCGCAACACCGATGACACCCTGGACAAGGCGCTGACGACGGCCGGCATGGACTATGGCGAGCTGACCCTGGACAACGGCGAGAAGCTGTACCTCTACGGCACGCCCGGGCAGGAGCGCTTTGACTTCATGTGGCGCATCCTCTCGCGCGGCGCGCTGGGCGTGATCTTGCTGATCGACAACAGCCGCTCCGATCCGCTGGCCGACCTGGATATCTATGTCCAGGGCCTGTCCGATGTCTTGCGCAGCACGGCATGCGTGGTGGCGGTATGCCGCATGCAGGAGTACACAGCGCCTGATCTGGACAGCTTTGCCGTGCACCTGCAATCGCGCGGCCTGCTGTGCCCCGTGGTGCCGGCCGATGTGCGCAACCCCCAGCAGGTGGTGGCCCTGATCGAGCTGTTGCTGCTGCAGATCGAAGCCCTTGCCCAGGAGAAGTCCCATGAAGAATGACGCTGCCTTGAAGGCTGCAGCCCAGGCGGCGGTGCAGTCGCTGATGAGCAGGTTGCACGGCGTGCGTGGCTGCGTGGTCAGCACCGAGGACGGCTTCGAGGTGGCCGCCCGTGCGCAAGGCCAGGGCAGCACGGCGCGGCTGTCGGCCATGGCCAGCTCGATGGCGGCGCTGGGCATGATCGCCGGCGAGGAGAACCAGCTCGGGCATTGCGCCAACGTGGTGGTCGAGGCGGCCGAGGGCTTCATCGTCATGCTGCAGGCACAGCGCCCGGGCCTGACGCTGGTCATCAGCGTGGTGGCCTCGCGCGAGGCCGTTCTGGGCCAGGTTCTCTATGTCTCGCGCGAGGCCGTGCGGACGCTGGAACAAGCGTGATGGCAAAGGCAGGCAAAGGCTGCTCACATGCATCCGGCAAGAAGGCACCGCGAAGGTGCAGAACATTTTCGCAACACAAGGGAGTTAGGAAAACAATGGCCAATATCAAGCAAACCATGGATGAACTGATGCGCTGCGACGGCGCCATGTGCGCTGCACTGGTGGACTACAACAGCGGCATGATCCTGGGGCAGGACGGATCGGGCGTGGACCTGGAGCTGGCTGCCGCCGGCAACACCGAACTGGTGCGCGCCAAGCTCAAGACCATGCGCTCGCTGGGCCTGGAAGACACCATCGAGGACATCCTCATCACGCTGAGCAAGCAGTACCACATCCTGCGCCCCTCCACCCACCACGAGGGCCTGTTCCTGTACCTGGTGCTCGACAAGACCAAGGCCAATCTCGCGCTGGCGCGGCGCAAGGTGCAGGACGTGGAAGGCGTGCTGGTGGTCTGAAGCAGGCGGCCTGCAGCGCGTAGCGCCGCCTTGATGGACCCTCTCACAACCGGGCCTTCTCAGAACCGCTCGGCGCACAGCGCCTGCCATTGCAGGATCTCGATCTCGCCGCGCTGCACACGGATGAGGCCCCGCGCCTGCAGGCCCTGCAGCAGCACGTTGGTGGTCTGGCGCGAGATCGACAGCATGCGCGCCAGCTGCTCCTGCGTGATATCCAGGCGCGGCCGGGCCGGCACATCGTCCAGCCGCTCGCCGTAGCCGCGCGCCATGGCCACCAGGCGGCGCGCCAGCCGCTGGGGTGCGGGCAGCAGGGCCAGGTCCTCCAGCGCCGCAAAGGCCGCCCGCATGCGCCCCGACATCAGCACGCCCAGGTCATGCCAGTGCGCGGGGTGCTGCTGCAGCCAGTCCAGCAGCGGCTGGCGTGGTACCTGCAGCACCACGCTGGGCTCCATGGCGTGGGCATCGTGGGTGCGCGGCGAGCCGTCGAACAGCGCGATCTCGCCAAACCAGGTGGCCGGTCCCATGCGCGTGAGCAGGGCCTCGCGCGCCTGCTCGCTCTGCCCACCCACACCGGAGAAACCGATGCTGCCGCGGACCACGGCGAACAAACCGCCCTCCAGCGCATCGCCGCGCAGGAACAGGGCCTCGCCCGTCTCCAGGCTGCGCGGCTGGGCCAGGGCCAGCAGCAAATCGGCAAACTGCGGCGCCAATGCGCTGAACCAGCGGCCGGCGCGCAGCGTGGGTAGGTAGGAAGAGGCGAGGGAAGCTTGCATGGAAAGGGATGTCGGGTGGCTGACAGACACAGCCGGCGGGCCTGCGTATTTTCGCCGCTGACACCGAACATGCCAGGAGACCTTTCCATGCAAGCCTCACACCCCCTGCCCCGCGCGCTGGCGCGCCCTTCCCGCTTGCTGGCCAGCCTGGCCACAGCCGCTTTGCTGGGACGCGG
>NZ_JTKZ01000134.1:0-3715 GCF_000799035.1 Delftia sp. ZNC0008 | reverse complement strand
GCGGATGGCGCCCAGCACGCTGCGCTCGAGCGGCGTGGCATCGGAGCCCAGCAGTCGCAGGGCCTGGTCGCTGTGGCAGGCCAGCACCACGGCGTCGAACCGCTCCGTGCCGTGCGCCATCTGCAGCAGCACGCCGTGCGCGGCGCGGCGCAGGCCCAGCACGGGCGCGTTCAGCCGGACCTCGTGGCGGCCGTCCTTTTGCAGCGCGGCCACCATGCGCCGCACATACTGGCGCGAACCACCGCGCACGGTGCGCCACAGCGGCCGGTCCGTGACCTGGATCAGGCCGTGGTTGTGGCAAAAGCGGATCAGCGTGGCCACGGGAAAGCGCAGCATCTGGTCGGTGGGGCAGGACCAGATGCAGCCCATCATGGGCAGCAGATAGTCCTGGCGAAAGGCCGGCCCGAAGCCGTGGTCGTCCAGGAAATCTTCGATGCAGCTGCGCAGCCGCGCTTCATCGCCTTCCTCGGCGATGCGCGTGGTCAGGCGGTTGAAGCGCAGGATCTCGGCCAGCATCTTCAGGAAACGGGGCCGCAGCAGATTGCTGCGCTGGGCGAACACACCGCCCAGCGAACTGCCGCTCCACTCCAGGCCCGCCCGGCCGCCGGCCTGCGGCACCTGCACGGAAAACGACATCTCGGCCTCCGCCGTGGGCACCTGCAGCTCTTCGAACAGACGGGTCAGCAGCGGATAGGTGCGGTGGTTGAACACCAGAAAGCCCGTGTCCACCCCCTGGCTCACGCCGCCCAGCGCCAGATCGACCGTGTTGGCATGGCCGCCGAAATGGCTGCCTGCCTCCAGCAGGGTCACGCCATGCCCGCCCGGCGCGCCGGCCAGCCGCCGTGCTGCGGCCAGCCCCGCAATCCCCGACCCGATGACTGCAATGCGATGCATGGGAGCGTCCTTCCTGGTTGAATCGATCAGTCAGACCATGAAGATCAAACTGTGAACTGATGAGTTCAAACTATATACCAAACGTATCTGCTTTGCACTATTTGGTATCGGATATGACCTGTCGGGTCTAAAATATGGCTATGACAAGCCGCTCCTCCATCAAAGAACAGATACAGCGCGTGCGCGAGCAGGCCATCGTGGCGGCCGTCAACCGGCTGCTGGCCACCAAGGGCTACGACGCCATGACGGTGGACGAGGTGGCGGCCGAGGCCGGCATGGCCAAGGCCAGCCTGTACAAGCTGTTCACCTCCAAGGAAGAACTGGCAGGGGCCGCCATGGTGGGCGTGCTGGACCGTGCCCTGGCCTTCGTGGACGGCCTGCGCGACGAAGCCAGCCTGGCGGCCGAGGCCGGCACGCCGACGCGCCCGCTGGAACAGCTCAAGGCCGTGACGCGCTGGGCCATGCAGACCCAGCTGGAAGGCGAGATGCCCTCCCTGCCCGCGCAGAACTCCAACCTCAGCGCCTCGCTGCAATCCAACGACGACTACATGGACCGGCTGATCGCGCTGAGCAACCGCCTGAGCATCTGGATCACCGAGGCCCAGACCAGCGGCCAGATGCAGGCCACGCTGCCGGCCGAACTGGTGCTCTACACGCTGTTCGCGCGGGCCTGCGATCCGGTGGTGGCCCTGCTCAAGGAGTCGGGCCAGTACACGCACGCGCAGATCATCGACTGGGTGACCAGCACGACCTTCGACGGGCTGGCGGCGGCGGGCTGATCCGGTGCGCGGGATCGCACAGATCCCAATGCAAATGAGAATTCATATCAACTGGATAAAATGCCGGCAGTTTCTTGACGCACAAGAGGAAAGGCCCGGCACGTGCATCCATCCACCGACAGTGGCGCCAGCCAGGCTCTGGGCAGCATGTACGCGCAGCACAACCCTTGGCTGGTCGCGTGGCTGCAGCGCAGGCTGGGCAACCGCTGCGATGCGGCCGACCTGGCCCAGGACACGTTCACGCGCATCTGGGTCAGCGCCAGGACACAGGCCATCGAGGACATCCAGGAGCCTCGGGCCTATCTGACGACAGTGGCCAGGCGGCTGCTGGTCAATCACCTCGAACGCCGCTCGCTGGAGCAGGCCTACCTGGCGTCGCTGCACCTCCTGCCCCAGGCCACCGTGCCGTCCGTGGAGGCGCGGGCCATCCTGCTGGAGACGCTGCAGGAGCTCGATGCGCTGCTGGACGCCCTGCCCGCCAGGGTGCGCACGGCCTTTCTCATGTCCCAGCTAGAAGGCCTGTCCTACGAGGACATTGCCGACCGGATGCAGCTGAGCGTGCGCACCGTGACGCGCTACATGGCCCAGGGCTTTCGGCAATGCCTGCTGGTGATGCTGGAGCGCTGAGCATGCAGGCCGCAGACGCACGCATCCTGGACGAGGCCGCCCGCTGGCTGGCCCGCAGGCATGCCTCGGACTTCAGCGCGGCCGAGCAGGCCGAACTGGCGCGCTGGCGCAGCCAGAGCAGCCGGCATGAACAGATCTGGCAATGCGCCGAGCAGCTCAAGGGCCGCTTCAACACCGTGCCCGCCGCCGTCGGCATGGCCACGCTCAACCGCGCGCGCCCCTCGGCGGCACGGCGCCAGTTGCTGCGCTCGGCCGTGCTGGCCCTGGCCACGCCTGCGCTGGGCTGGCTGGCCTGGCGCCATCTGCCCTGGCAGGACTGGACGGCCGACTACCGCACGGCCAGGGGCGAGCGCCGCGCGGTCACGCTGGCCGATGGCAGCCGCGTGCAGCTGAACACGGCCTCGGCCATCAGCGTGCGCATGGATGGCACGGCGCGGCGCATCCGCCAGCATGCCGGGGAAATCCTGGTCGAGACCGCGCATGCGCCGCCCTACGCCTCCCAGCCTTTCATGGTGCAGACAGACGACGGCCAGATGCAGGCCCTGGGCACGCGCTTCATCGTGCGCAAGCTGGAGCGGGGCACGGCGCTGGCCGTGCTGGAGGGCGCGGTGCGCGTCACGCCGGCAGCATCGGCCACGGCCGTGGTGGTGCATGCGGGCGAGCAACTGCAATTCGATGGACAAGGCGCCAGCGCCACCCGCCCGGTGGCGCCGCGGGACTCGGCCTGGACGCTGGGCGTGCTCTATGCCGAGAACCTGCGGCTGCAGGACTTCCTGGCCGAGCTGTCGCGCTACCGCGAAGGCCTTGTGCGGTGCGACGACGATGTCGCCGACCTGCGCGTCTCCGGCACCTACCAGCTGCATGACACCGACCGCATCCTGGCCCTGCTGGCCCAGACCCTGCCGGTGCGCGTGCACGAGCGCAGCCGGTACTGGGTGACGGTGGCGCGGCGCTGATTCGATTTTTTTCTGCCGTGGCTGTCCGGTTTTTCGCTCTCGCCTGTCAAGGCTTGCGAAGACCACTTTCATCGACAGCCCAGAGGACAGAACACCATGCACTCCCCTTCTTCCACCGCCGGACCACGCGCCAGCCTGCGCGCCACCGCCTTGGCGGCCCTGGCCGTCAGCACCTCGCTGCTGCTGCACGCGCTGCCAGTCCAGGCGGCCGAGCCGGCCGCCAGCGCCGCTGCCAGGAGCTACCAGATCCAGCCGGGTCCGCTGGGCCCGGCGCTGATGGCCTTTGCCGCACAGGCAGGCGTGAACCTGGGCATGGACCTGCAACAGCTCGGCGGCATGGAGACACGCGGCCTGTCCGGCACGTTCTCCGTGGAAGACGGCTTTGCGCAGCTGCTGAACACGTCAGGCTGGACAGCGCGCCGCGTGGGTGCGGGCAACTACGCGCTGGAGAAGACGCGG
>NZ_JTKZ01000754.1:0-1879 GCF_000799035.1 Delftia sp. ZNC0008 | reverse complement strand
CCGCGTATCCCCTGGCGGGCTTACTGGATGAAGCTGGCGTCGTACATCACGCCATAGTTCTCGGGGATGGAGCGGATGATGCCGGCCTCCTTGAGGATCACGGCCGATTCCTTCATGAACGGCACCAGCTCGTTGGCGAAGAATTTCTGGTTGGCTTCCTTGTCGGACCACTTGAGGTAGGAGGCCGACTTGCCGAACTGCTCGCCGCTTTGCTTGACGGCCGTGCCCATGATCTCGAAGGACTTGGTCTTGTCGGCCTCGATCATGGCCACCGCATCGAAATACGACTGGGCCAGGGCCTTGGCGGCGGCCGCGTTGGCCTTGAGCCACTTGGGATCGCAGCCCACGGTGTCCATGACCATGGGGTAGTCGATGGTGGTGGCCAGGATCTTGCCCGCCGCCGGGTTGGCGCGGATGGTGGACAGGTAGGGCTCGTAGCTCATGGCCGCATCGTTCTGGCCGGCCACGAAGGCCTGGGCCGCGGGCTGGGGCTCCAGGGAGACGGTCTTCACATCCTTCATGGTCATGCCGTTCTTGTGCAGCATCCAGGCCAGGCCGAAGTACGGCGCCGTGCCCGGCGCGCTCACGGCCACGGTCTTGCCCTTGAGGTCGGCAAAGCCCTTGACGTCATTGCGCACGGCGATGCCGTCGGCGCCATAGGACTTGTCCATCTGGAAGATCTGCACGATGGGCACGCCGTTGGTGTTCCAGGCCACATGCGTCTCGATGGTGGTGGCCGCGCACTGGATGGCGCCCGAGGCCAGGGCCAGGTGGCGGTCCTTCTGCGGAATCATCTTCAGGTCCACCGCCAGGCCGTTCTTCTTGAAGATGCCGGCCTTGTCGGCCAGGGTCAGCGGCGCGAAGCCGGTCCAGCCCGACATGCCCAGGGTGATCTTGGTCTCCTGCGCGGCAGCGGGCTGCAGTGCGGCGGCAAGGCAGAGGGCGGCGGCCAGCGGCCCCAGGGGCAGGCGGCGGAACGTGGGGATCGAACTCATGTGGCACTCCTCGGTCGGGAAAGCAAGTTGGCAATGGCAGTTTCGGGGTCCGCGGGCAGACCGGTGCGGAAGCCCGAAGTGTGTTTTTGCCGACCAAACATGTATATACAGGATTACCCGGCAAACCTGGCAAGGGCGGAAACCTGCATCCATCTGCGGTCAACACAGAGTGCGGGAGCAAGCACCGTGCCAACCCATCTTGTCCATACAAGCTGGGGAAAGTCCCTGGTCGCGATTCACCACCGTGGTGCAGGCCACCGCACGGCGCGCCGCTACGGTGCAATCACAGCCCGCGCCACCTTCAAAAAAGGTGCAATCAGCGGCGAGGCATTGCCCGCCGGCACGGCCAGCACCACGGGCTGGGGTGCCACGCGGCCCCGGATGCGGCGGCAGGCCAGGCGCTGGCCATCGTGGGCGCGGTCCACCACCGGTCGCGTGGTCAGCACGCTCAGGCCGTGGCCATTGGCCACCATGGAGCGCAGCATCTCGATGGAGGCGAACTCATGGGCCACCAGCGGCGTCACGCCGGCCTCGCGGAACAGCGACAGGAAATACTCGCGGCTGTGCGGCAGGTTGATCAGCACCAGCGGGTGGTCCGCCACTTCGGCCAGGCTCACGCTGGTCCTGGCCGCCAGCGCATGGCGATGCGGCAGCAGCACATAGGGCGGCAACGCCGCCACGGGCAGCAGCTCCATGCGGGGACGCGCCAGGCCCGTGTTGTACTGCAGGGCCGCATCGAGCTCGCCGCGCTCCACCTGCTGCGTGAGCGAGGCGATATCGCCCTCCACCAGCTCCAGTGCAATGCCGGGATGGCGGCGCTGCATCTGCGCCAGCAGCGCCGGCACCCAGCGCGCGCCCAGCGTGCTCAGAAAGCCCAGACGCGG
>NZ_JTKZ01000891.1:0-7664 GCF_000799035.1 Delftia sp. ZNC0008 | reverse complement strand
CCGCGTCCGCCCTTTCCGGGGGCTGACCGGGATCAGGTCCGGCCGTTCAGGCCAGATCGATCACGCCAGCTCGATCACGCCAGGTCGAACGGCAGCTTGCGCACGGGCTTGCCCGTGAGCTGCGCCACGGCGTTGGCGAAGGCCGGTGCCAGCGGCGGCAGGCCGGGCTCGCCCATGCCCGTCGGCGGCTCGGCGCTGGGCACGACGTGGACGGCGATCTCGGGCATGTCGGTGATGCGCGGCACG
Source organism: Delftia sp. ZNC0008 (assembly GCF_000799035.1). NCBI lineage: Bacteria > Pseudomonadati > Pseudomonadota > Betaproteobacteria > Burkholderiales > Comamonadaceae > Delftia > Delftia sp. ZNC0008. The sequence goes on along the minus strand of NZ_JTKZ01000891.1, from coordinate 7,418 downwards.
GCGAAGTCGCCGAAGTTGCTCTGCTCCACCACGCCGTCCTTGAGCGTGATCGCCGCGCCGGGCAGGCACATGGACAGGCCCATCAGCGCTGCGCCCTGCACCTGCGCCTCGATGGTGCGCGGGTTCACGGCCAGGTTGCAGTGCACGCCGGCCGTGGCCTTGTGCAGCACCGGGCGGCCGTCCTTGACCGAGGCCTCCACCACATAGGCCACCACCGTGTCGAAGGACTCGTGCACGGCCACGCCCCAGGCGCGGCCCGCGCGCAGCTGGCGCTTGCCGTAGCCGCTCTTGTCCACGGCCAGCTGCAGGGCCAGGCGATGGCGCGGGTGCTTGTCGCCGAACATCTGCATGCGGTAGGCCACGGGGTCCTGGCGGCTGCTGCGCGCGATCTCGTCGATCAGCGTTTCCATGACGAAGGCCGTGTGGGTCGATCCCACGCTGCGCCACCACAGCACGGGCACGTTGACCTTGGGGTGGTGCACGGTCAGGCGCATGGGCAGCGGATAGGGCTCGCGCATGCCCTCCACGGCCGTGGCGTCGATGCCGTTCTTGATCATGCCGCCCTCGAACATGGTGCCCGCCGTGATGGACTGGCCCACGATGGCGTGGTCCCAGGCCAGCACCTTACCGCGTTCGTCGAAGCCGATCCTGGCGCGGTGCAGGTGCATGGGGCGGTAGTAGCCGCCCTTGATGTCGTCCTCGCGGCTCCAGACCATGCGCACGGGGGCGCTCAGGCCGGCGCGGCGCGCGGCCAGCGCCACCTGGCAGGCCTCGACCACATAGTCGCTGGTGCCCACGCCCCGGCGGCCAAAGCCGCCGCCGGCCATCTGCACGTGCACGCGCACCTGCTCGGGCTTGAGGCCCAGCACGCGCGCGGCGGCCATGCCGTCCACGCCCGCGAACTGCGTGCCCAGGTAGAGGTCGGCACCTGCCTCGCCGGTCTCGCCCATCTGCACCGTGCAGTTGAGCGGCTCCATGGGCGCATGGGCCAGGTAGGGGAAGCTGAACTCGGCTTCGATATGGCGCGGCGCCTTGTCCAGCGCCGAGATATCGGCGTCGAAGTGGCGCGCGCCGGGCTGCGCGGCCAGCTCGCGGTACTGGGCCAGCTGGCGTTCGCTGTCCACCTTCTCCACGGCGTCGGTGTTCCATTGCGCCTTCAGCGCCTCGCGGCCCTTGCGCGCAGGCCAGTAGCCGGTGGCGATCACGGCCACGCCTTCGCCGCCGCCGTCCACGGGCACGCGCAGCACGGCCTTGACGCCGGGCACGGCACGCGCCGCAGCGTCGTCCAGCGAGGCCAGCTGTGCCTTGAACACGGGCGGGTGTGCAATCACCGCCGTCAGCTGGCCCGGCAGGTGCATGTCGATGCCGAAGCTCTGCTGGCCGCTGCTCTTGGCCCGGGCGTCGATGCGGCCCGTGGGCTTGCCGATCAGGCGGAAGTCCTTGGGATTCTTCAGCACGACGGTGGCCGGCACGGGCTGGGCCATGGCGGCCTGGGCCAGCTCGCCATACGACAGCTTCTTGCCATTGGGGCCGAGCACGAAGCCCTCGCGCGTGCGCAGCGTGGCGGCGTCCACCTTCCACTGCGCGGCGGCGGCGGCCACCAGCATGGCGCGCGCACGGGCGCCCAGCTCGCGGTACTGGGTGTAGCTGTGCTTGAGGGCGGTGGAGCCGCCCGTCATCTGGATGCCGTAGCGCGGATCGGCATAGGCCGCATCGTTGCCGCCCAGGCGGGCGCGGACCTTGCTCCAGTCGGCGTCCAGCTCCTCGGCCAGCACCAGGGGCAGGGCGGTGTGCACGCCCTGGCCGAATTCCAGGCGGTTGATGGCCACGGTGACTTCGCCATTGGGCGAGATCTCCACGAAGGAGGCGGGCTGCTCGGTGGGCTTGAGGCCGGCGGCCTCGCCCTTGCCCGGCGCCTGCGCCATGGCGGGAAACACGCCCAGGGCCAGCGAACCGGCACCGGCGATCTTGAGGAAGCTGCGGCGGGGGATCTGTGCAAGGGTAGGCGCGTCGGCGATGGCGGCAGTGGCCTCGTCACGGTCCAGGATGTGCTGCAGGGCGCGCGGCAGTTCGGCGGGGTTGAAGGTGGTCAGCATGCGGCGTTCTCCGTTCAGCCCAGGGTGCGCGCGGCATCGGCCACGGCCGTGCGGATGCGTGCATAGGTTCCACAGCGGCAGATGTTGCCGGCCATGGCCGCGTCTATCTCCTCGCCGCTGGGCTTCTTGCCCTTGGGCAGCGACTTGAGGAAGGCCGTGGCGCTCATGATCTGCCCGCTCTGGCAGTAGCCGCACTGGGCCACGTCGTGGCGCACCCAGGCATCGCGCACGGCGGTGCCCACGCGGTCGGAGCCCGAGGTCATGGCCTCGATGGTGGTGATCTTCTGGCCCGCGGCCGCCGAGATCGGCGTCACGCAGGAACGTATGGCCTGGCCATTCATGTGCACCGTGCAGGCGCCGCACAGCGCCGCGCCGCAGCCGAACTTGGTGCCGGTCATCTCCAGCGTGTCGCGCAGGGCCCACAGAATGGGCGTCTCGGGGTCCAGGTCCATGGAAACGGTCTTGCCGTTGATGGTGAGATCGGTCATCGCAGTCTCTCCTTGTTGTGGGTCAGTCAGGCAGGGGTGGGGTCCCCGCAGTAGTGTCGTGCGCAGCTGCGGCCCATGGAAGCCGGGCGCCGTCGAGGCGCGAATATAGAAAGAGGCCTTGCTTGCAACTAGTCCTGATTTGATTGATGCATTGGCAAGTGCAAGTTGCGAATGGGGCGGAGCGGTTGAGTTTCTGAAGTGTTTGGTACTGACGTTGTATATACTTTGTTGGTATCTTCACAGGAGTGGATCATGCCCAAGGAAGCCGTTTTCACCATGAAACTGGAAGCCGAGCTGCGCGAAGACTTCATGGCCGAAGCCGCAGGCGAGGACCGGCCCGCATCTCAGGTCATGCGGGAGTTGATGCGCGGCTACATTGAGCAGCGCCGCAAGGCCCGCGAATATGACGGCTATCTTCAGCGCAAGGTCGAGGAGGGACGTGCCTCCATGCGCGCTGGACTTGGCCGCTCGAATGAGGAAGTCGAGGCCGAGTTCGCTGCCCGGCGCCGTCAGGTTGCGGCAGACCGTGCGTGAAAGTCATCTGGACGCCGCAGGCGCAGCAGGATCGCGCCGATATCTGGGACTACATCGCAGCTGACAATCCTCGCGCAGCCTTGCGCATGGACCTGCTTTTCAGCGACGCAGCGGCCCGGTTGGCCGCGTATCCCAAGATGGGCAAAACGGGCAGGATTGCCGGCACGCGCGAGCTGATTCCCCATGGAAGCTACCGCCTTGTCTATGAGATCAATGGCACGACGGTCTGGGTGCTGGCTCTGGTGCACACCGCGCGCCAGTGGCCGCCAGCGCGGTGACGATAACTGCATGCCAGGCCGGGATGGCCCTGATCAATGCACAACTCAATGCACAAACCCACCCTTGATGAACCGCACGGGCTCGGCGTCCATGCGTGCAATCAGCGCGCTCAGGCCATCGGCCACTGCGCCAGCGCCGGAGGTGGCCTCGGCCACCGTGTCCGTGCGGCAGACCAGGTCGTCCTCCGACCAGCCCTGGGCGCCCGGACGCGATAGCGCGCGCAGCCAGCCGCTGCGGTCGCCCAGCCATTGCATGCCCTGCAGCTGCTCCGAGCCGCTGAGCAGGGCCATGGCCTGCCAGGCGCGCGGGTCGTTGACGGTGCAGTCCAGGGCGCTGGCGGCGCGGTTGCCGCCATCGGGTGACAGCTGCAGGCTGACCAGGCGCGGGTCTTCCTGCACCGGGCCGCTGCCTGCCACCACCCTCAGCCGCTGCTGGCGGCTTTGCCAGGTGCTCAGGCGGCGTGCGGGCTGGCCTGCGCACTGCACGGCCATGTCGGGAAGTCCCACGGGATAGGGCCAGCTGCCGGCGATCTGCAGCATCTGGCCTGCGGCGCGAGCCTTCATGAAGTCGATCAGGGCCCAGGCGTCGTCGCTGGACAGCCGGTCGGCCTGGCCGTGTGCCCGTGCGCCGTCGCCAGACTCCACGGGGCGGCGGTCATGAAGGATGGCCCAGAGCAATTCCCCATCTGCGCGGCGCCACAGCAGCGGGCTGGTGAAGTTGGGGGGCCAGACCGGCTGGCTGGCGGCCAGCGGGCCGTGGCCCCGGCCATCGGCACCGTGGCAGGCCGTGCAGTGCTGGGCATAGACCGCGCTGCCGCGCGCAATGCTCTCCACGCTGAAGCCCGTGGGCGAGGCATGGAAGCTGGTGGCATGCGCGGGCACCAGGATCAGGTCGGCACGCGGCCAGGGGGCCAGCAGCAGGGCGAGCGCGGCCAGCGCGGTCAGCACCAGGGCCGGCAGGCGGATGCGGCGCAGCACCAGGACCAGCGCCAGGGCCAGCACCAGCAAAACGATGGCGGTGACCACGGCCGCCAGCGACCACAGCAGGCCCCGGGCCTGGCCCAGGTCGATCACCAGGTTTTCGCCGGACAGGCGCAGGGCCCAGGGCCAGGCGGGCTGCCCATCCACCGTGCCGGCCAGGCCCAGGCCGTGCAGCAGCTGCAGCAGGCCGACCTGGGCCTGCTGCATGGCGCCGATCAAGGGGTTGAGCCAGTCGGGGGAGTCGCTGCGTTGCATCGGAGGCGGGCGCTACCAGGTCTTGTCCAGGCCCAGGTGGCGCAGGGCCTCGTGGCGCAGCTCGGACAGGCGGGCGTGGCCGCGCTGGCGCGGGTAGGGCAGGTCCACATCGATCTCGGCCACGATGCGGGCGGGCCGCTGGCTGAAGACCAGCACGCGGTGGGCCAGGAAGAGGGCCTCTTCCACATCGTGGGTGACCAGCAGCACGGAAAAGCCTGCGCGCTGCCAGATCTTGAGGATCTCGCTTTGCATGGCCAGCCGTGTCAGCGAGTCGAGCTTGCCCAGCGGCTCGTCCAGGATCAGCAGGCGCGGGTCGTTGACCAGGGCGCGCGCCAGGGCCGCGCGCTGGGCCATGCCGCCCGACAGCTGGTGGGGATGGCTGTCCGCGAAATCCTCCAGTCCCACCAGGCGCAGGGCCTCGTCGATGCGGTGGGACTGGCTGTCCAGCAGGCCGCGTGCCTGCAGGCCCAGGGCCACGTTGCCGCGCACCGTGCGCCAGGGAAACAGCGTGGGGTCCTGGAAGACGACGATGCGTGAGGGATCGGGCTCGGTGATGGCCGTGCCGTCCTGCGCCACGGCGCCGGCCGTGGGCGCGTCCAGCCCGGCCACCAGGCGCAGCAGCGTGGACTTGCCGCAGCCGCTGGGGCCCAGCAGGGCGACGAACTCGCCGGGCCGCACCTGCAGGCTGACCTCGTCGAGCACCTGCAGCGCGCCCTGCCCCTGGCCGAACCAGTGGCTGACGGCCTGCACATCGATGGCCGCGCCGGCTAGGGCCGCCCCGGCGATGGCGGGCGTGGCTGCGGCGTTGGCGGCGTGTTCTGCGGCAATCACCATTTGACGGTTCCCTTCTGCCACGACAGCGTGCGGTCGCGCACGGTGAACAGCAGCGTGATCAGGCCCGAGCACAGCACGGCCATGACCAGCAGCGCCGTGTACATGTTGGCGTAGGCTGCCCAGCCCTGGGCCCACTGCAGATACCAGCCCAGGCCGGCCTTGACGCCCATCATCTCGGCCGTGATCAGCACCGAGAACGAGGCGCCCAGCCCCATGAACAGGCCCACGAAGACCTGGGGCAGGGCGGCCGGGATGGCCACGCGCAGCACCAGGAACCAGGGCGATGCGCCCAGCGTGCGCGCCACGTCGTAGTAGCTCTTGCTGACCGATGCCACGCCCGACCAGGTCAGCACGGCCACCGGGAAGAACGTGGCCAGCGCCACCAGGAACACGGCTGCCGAGTAGCTCGACGGCGCGAAGAAAAAGGCCAGCGGCAGCAGGGCCGAGGCCGGCACCGGCCCCAGGAAGCGCAGCAGCGGATGCACCCAGTAGCCCGCGATGCGCGACCAGCCTATCCACACGCCCGTGAGAAACCCGATCACCGCGCCGAACATGATGCCGTTGAGCAGCAGCCGCAGCGAATACAGCGTGGACAGGCCCAGGCGCTGCCAGTCCTCATGGACCACGTCGATCAGGCTTTGCGGCGGTGCGAAGAACGGCGGCGGCAGCGCGCCGAGCTTGGCCGTCAGCGTCTCCCACAGCGCCAGCAGCAGCGGCGCGGCCACCAGCCAGGCACCGGCCGGGCGCAGCCAGCGGTCGATGCGCCGTACGCGCCGTGCGCCTCGTACAGGCAGCACGGCCGATGCCAGCAGCAACAGGGCCACGGCCAGGGCGGCAATGCCGAATTCCTGCGTGAATGCCCATTCGCTGAAGCCGATCTCCTTGTTGGGCCACAGCAGGGTCAGCATGCCCAGGCCGGCCCAGGCGGCGGCGGCCAGCAGGCCGGTGCGCCAGGGGCCTGCCTTGCGCGAGTCCTGCGCCTGTTCCCGTTCCAGGCCGGGTGCAGCATCCGTGGCGCCCAGGCGCCAGCGTGGTCTTGCGGTGCTCATGCGAGGACGTCCAGCGTGATGTGGCTGGCAAAGCGGCCAGGGTCGGTCTGCTTCTTGAGCACGCCGGCCGTGCGGAAGTCGGCCGCAAAGGCCTGGACCTCGTCGCGCAGCGGCTTGCCGTGCGGATGGTGCTTGAAGGTCAGCTCGGCCAGCAGGCGCTGCAGGTCCTCGACGGGCACCTTGGGCGAGTACTTGGCAAAGATCTTCGCCGTTTCGTTGGGGTTCTCGGCGATGTAGTCCGAGGCCTGGGTGAGCGCGCGCACCACGCTGGCCGCTGCGGGCTTGTTGGCCCGGGCGAACTTTGCGCCTGCGCCGATCACGCAGCAAATGCTTTCGGCGTATTCGTTCTTGGCGCTGTTGCCCAGTTCGAGGAAGGTGCCGGGGTTGCGTTTCTCGATCAGGTAGAGATTGGGGTCGCCGTCGGCAATGGCCTGGATCTCGCCCTTCTTGGCGGCCACATCCAGCAGGTCGGCCGGGTAGACGCGCCATTCGATGTCCTTGTCCACATCCAGGCCGCGCTTGGCCAGGTGGATGGAATAGAACTGCTTGGCCGGGCTGTTGAGATCGGCCACGCCGATGGTCTTGCCCTTGAGCGTGCTGGGGTCCAGCGTGACGCCGGCCGACTTCAGGCCCACCAGGCGCAGGCAGCCGCCGTGCACGCTGCCGATGAGCTTGACATCCAGCCCCGCCTCCAGCGGCTTGATCCAGCGATGGATCAGGCCCGCGCCCGCATCGGCCTTGCCCGTGGCCAGCGCCTCCAGCAACTGGTCGGCTGAGCCGCCCCAGTTCAGCAGTTCCACGTCCAGGCCGTTGCGCTCGAAAAAGCCGCGCTCCAGCGCCACGGGAATGGGCGAATGGCAGAAGCTGGCCTGGCTCCAGGCAAAGGTGATCTTCTGGACGCGG
>NZ_JTKZ01000293.1:0-3794 GCF_000799035.1 Delftia sp. ZNC0008 | reverse complement strand
CGGCAAGGGCTGGGGCCGGATCATCAACGTGGCCTCGGTGCACGGCCTGGTGGGTTCGGCGCAGAAGTCTGCCTACGTGGCGGCCAAGCACGGCATTGTCGGGCTGACCAAGGTCACGGCGCTGGAGAACGCCACCTCCGGCATCACCTGCAACGCCATCTGCCCCGGCTGGGTGCTGACGCCACTGGTGCAAAAGCAGGTGGACGCCAAGGCCGAGCAGCACGGCATCAGCAACGAAGAAGCCAAGAAGCTGCTGCTGGGCGAGAAAGAGCCCTCCATGCAGTTCACCACGCCCGAGGAACTGGGCGAACTGGCGGTGTTCTTCTGCTCGCCCGCCGCAGCCAATGTGCGCGGCGTGGCCTGGAACATGGATGGCGGCTGGGCGGCGCAGTAAGCGCGCCAGCACCGGTTCACGTCAAAAAAGGAGCGCCACGGCGCTCCTTTTTTCATGGGCGGCCCACGCCTGCTCAATACATCTGCACCGAGCCCGACACGTGGACCATCACCTGCGCCTTGCCCGCTTCCACGGACACGGCATCCATTTCCGCGCCGGCGGCCTTGGCGGACATGGCCATCATGCGCGGACGCGGCATGGGCACGGAGGTGTCGCTGCTGCTGACATTGACCTCGCGCAGGCTGTAGTTGGCAAAGCCGAAGCTCTTGGACAGCGTGGTGGCACGCTGTTTGAACTGCTCGATGGCCTTGGCCTGGGCCTCGCCTTCGACCTTTTCACGGGCCTCGCGCGACAGGCCGAAGCCCACTTGCGACAGCGTCATGTCCTGCACCTGGGCCGCCGTCTGCGTGATGCGCGCGAAGTCGCGGCCCTGCAGAAGAATCTCGGCGCGGCCCTGCCAGCCTTCCACCTTGTTGTCCTTGCCATAGCGCGGATAGATGCCGAAGCTGCCGGTGCTCACATCCATCTGGCCCGGCTGGGCGCTGCGCTTGGTCACGGCCATGGCGGCCTCGACCACCTTCTGCAGCTGGGACTGGACCGTGGCGGCATCACGCCCTTCGCGCGTGGCCGACAAGGTGGCGGTCAGCAGGTCCTGCACCACGTCCACCGAGCCTTCTGCAGACAACTGCACCACGTTGGCAGGCTGTGCCGGCGCCGTGGCGGCGTTCTGCGCCCAGGCACCGCTGGCACAGGCCAGCGCAGTAGCCGCGACCACGGACTTGACCCAGGGGCGGGACAGCTGTTTGGAAAGCTTGCTCATGCGTTCACCCTTTGAAATGAAAGGTAGTTCAGGGATACAACTGCATGCCGCCCTTTCGCTACGGCATGCCGCCAGATGGTGACAGGTGTGGAGCCAAGCAGGCCTGCCGGCTCCTCCATTGACAACATTATTGCAACGATAAATGCATCAGGATGGAAAACCCATAGTTAAATATTCTAAAGACACATTTTCCGTTCTAAATTTAAACGCAACATCTGTAACACACGGCAATATTTCGGGGGTTTGTCCAGACTTTTCGGCGCAAGCTGGTAACAATGGCGGCTGTTACAAATGACCGACCGAGGATGAACATGGCCACTACGACCAACCGCACCGACAAGATCCTGGTGGTGGATGACGATGCGCGCATCCGCGACCTGCTGCGCCGCTACCTGACGCAGGAAGGCTTCGAGATCATGATTGCCGAAGATGGCAAGGCGCTGAACCGCATCCTGCTGCGCGAAACGGTGGACCTGATCGTGCTTGACCTGATGATGCCCGGCGAAGATGGCCTGTCCATCTGCCGCCGCCTGCGCTCGGCCAACGACCGCACGCCCATCATCATGCTGACCGCCAAGGGCGAGGATGTGGACCGCATCGTGGGCCTGGAAGTGGGCGCCGACGACTACCTGGGCAAGCCCTTCAACCCGCGCGAACTGCTGGCCCGCATCCATGCCGTGCTGCGCCGCCGCCCGCCGCAGGAAGCGCCGGGCGCGCCTTCCGGCGACAACGAGGTGGTGAGCTTCGGCCCCTTCACCTTCGACCTGGGCACGCGCGTGCTGCAAAAGAACGGCGAGGAACTGCCGCTGACCACGGGCGAATTCGCCATGCTCAAGGCCCTGGTGCGCCACCCGCGCCAGCCGCTGTCGCGCGAGAAGCTGGCCCTGCTGGCGCGCGGCCGCGAGTTCGAGCCCTTCGACCGCAGCCTGGACGTGCAGGTCTCGCGCCTGCGCAAGCTGATCGAGGAAGATGCCGCCGCTCCGCGCTATATCCAGACGGTCTGGGGTGTGGGCTACGTGTTCGTACCCGATGGCGCGAACTGATCGATAGATAGTCCGCTGGCCTGCACCCGAGACAACCGGTAACGCAGGCTGGCCGGCACAGGCGTAATCTCGCAGCCGGCCCCTAGAATGACGAACCGCATTCCATGAGTTCCTTCACCGTCCCGCCCCACGACGCCACAAGCCCTGCGCCCCTCGACTACGAGCGGCGCATGACTGCGCGCTCTCCGCTGGGACTCAATCTTTTCTGGCGTACCTTCTGCCTGCTGGCCCTGCTGTTGGTGGGCAGCATCCTGGCGTGGCTGCAGACGCTGCGCGCCTTCGAGTTCGAGCCGCGCACGCTGCACACCGCCCAGCAGATCGCCTCGCTGGTCAACCTCAGCCGCGCGGCCCTGGTGCATTCGGATGCCATCAACCGCGTCTCGCTGATCAAGACCATGGCCGACCAGGAAGGCGTGCGCATTCTGCCGCGCGAGCCTGGCGACAGCTTCGAGCTGCTGGACCAGAGCACGCTGGGCAAGCGCCTGACCGAAGAACTCACGCGCCGCCTGGGCTACGGCACCATCGTGGCGCGCAGCGTCAATGGCGAGCCGGGGCTGTGGGTGGGCTTCACCATCAATGGCGACCGCACCTGGCTGCTGATGGACCGCTCGCGCTTCACGCCGGCCAGCGGGCGCACCTGGCTGATCTGGCTGATCACGGCCGGCCTGCTGTCCCTGGCGGGGGCGGCAGCCATCGCGCGCCTGATCAACCGGCCACTCAAGCAGTTGAGCTATGCGGCCAACCGCGTGCGAGATGGCGACTTCGACGCCAGCCAGCTCGACGAGGAAGCCGTCACCAGCGAGATCCGCGAGGTCAACATCGGCTTCAACCGCATGGCGCAGAAACTCGCCCAGCTGGAACAGGACCGCGCGGTGATGCTGGCCGGCATCTCCCACGACCTGCGCACGCCGCTGGCCCGCCTGCGGCTGGAGACCGAGATGAGCGTGGTGGACGACGTGGCGCGCGAGCACATGGTGGCCGACATCGTGCAGCTGGACGCCACCATCGACAAATTCCTGGACTACGCCCGCCCCGACCATGTCACCCTGAACCCGGTGAACCTGCATGCCGTGGTGTCCTCCTGCGTCTATGCGGTGCAGGACCACCGCGAGCTGCAGATCAGCATGGCCGTGCCCGAAGGCGTCTATGTGCTGGCCGACGAGGTGGAACTGGCGCGCGTGATCTCCAACCTGTTCGAGAACGCACGCCGCTACGGCAAGACGCCCGAGACCGAAACCACCCACGTGGATGTGACGGCATCGGAACGCGAAAGCTGGGTGGTGATCCGCATCCGCGACCATGGCCGTGGCGTGCCGCCCGAGCAGCTGGCCAGCCTGACCCAGCCCTTCTTCCGTGGCGACTCCGCGCGCACGGCCGCAGCGGGCGCGGGCCTGGGCCTGTCCATCGTGGACAAGACGGTGCAGCGCATGGGCGGCGTGTTTGCGCTGTCCAACTCCTCCACGGGCGGGCTGGTTGCCCATGTGCAGTTGCAGCGTGCCTCGGGCGTGGCCAAGGGTGCCGAGCCCGAGCAACGCGG
>NZ_JTKZ01000405.1:0-8795 GCF_000799035.1 Delftia sp. ZNC0008 | reverse complement strand
GTTCATGCCGCCTTGCTGCAGAACCACGTTGTGCGGCACATCGACCACCAGGCGCGAATCCGCTGCGCCCACGATCTGCTCCAGGTCCTTGCGCACCAGCTCGGCCAGCACCACGCGGTTGGCCCAGGCATAGCGCGCCGCCACGCCCATGGCCTGCAGGTACTCGCCGGCCAGCGGACCCGACAGGCCGTACAGGCCGCTGGCCGGGTGCTTCACGCCTTGCGGCCACTCGGCCCGGGCGCGGTCCATCCAGGCCTGGCCCACGTAAAAGCCCAGGTCGCGCGAGCCGCTGTGGATCATCACCACCACGTCGCCCGCGCGCAGGCCGGCGCGGTAGGCCGCGTGGCGGTCCAGCACCTCATCGACCACCTGCAGTTCCACGAAATGGTTGCCCGATCCCACCGTGCCCAGGCACGGGTCGCGGAACACGGCATGGCGCTCCTGCAGATAGGCATGGGGCGCGTGGCGGGCGCTGCCAGCGAAGCTGTCCAGGCCGATGCAGGCGGCCAGCTCGCGGTGCAGGCGGTCCCTGTCGACATGGCCCCACAGGCCCTGGCCATTCAGCCGGTCCACAAAGGCGGCCGGCCCGTGGTCGAACAGCGCGCGGAAGGCGGCCGTGGTCACGGGCACGTCGCGCCCGCTGCCCAGCAGGCTGGCGGTCAGCAAGTCCACCAGCCGGCCCTTGTGCGGTGCCAGCTGGTCCAGCCGGGCGCCCGTGGTCAGCAGGCGCACGCTGCAGTTGATGTCCGTGCCGATGGCGGCCGGAATGACGAAGTCCGATGGCGTGGCCACCACGCTGCCCACGGGCGCCACCGTGCCCGGATGGAAGTCGGGCGTGGCGCAGGCGCGGCAGACGGCGCCGTGGCTGCCCTGGCCGTCATGCCGGCGCACGGCCGCAAAGGCCAGCAGCTGGCGCACGGCCTTGTCCTCCAGGGGAAGACTGTCGGGAAGAAGGATGTGGGCCTCGGCCTGGCCATCGCGCACGTGGTAGATGCCGTCGCGATAGTCGAGAGAGATGCCCGTGCGTGCAAAGGCACGCTGGAGTCGTTGAGGAGTGCTCATGGCTGCAGATCCGCGAGGCCTGGTTGGCGCTCGCCGCGTCCGATGGGTGTACGGACGATGAAAGACACCCGGGCGGCAAAGGCCCGGAAAACGTCTTTCCTGCAGCAGCTCGTTCAAGAAAGAAGGGGCGCAGTATAGCGGCAGATTTTCGAATCGTCTGCAGTGTCGATGGTTTTTAATAAATTTGTATTCATTTCAATAGAAAATAATAATGATTGCCGTCCTGCCCAGAAATCCGCGTAAACACCCATGCCCGGACTACTGAATCAACGGTATCCGCAGCATCTGAAAGAAGATGTAATTTAAATAATCAAAAACATCCTACAAGTTGTTTCGGCGCGTCCGGGATGATGTGGTTTATTGGCCCGGTGGCCAATTCAATCCATTCATTTCATCTGTATTCCATGTATTCCTTTTAAGAGGGAGCGCGCCTTTATGGTTTCGGATCTCGGAATTTCCTATTCCTGGCGCCAGAGAAAATCATCTACCGATTGGTGGAAACTGATTGGCATACTATCTCTGGCGGCGCTGATGCCCGTCGCGGTGCAGGCTGGGGTCATCTTCGACAATTTCCGTGGACAGGTTTCGGTGCCTGGTGGATCGCCGGCTCCCAACTACCTGAACTATTCCGGTGGAAATTCGGTGGTACAGCTGCAGAATCTGGTGAGCTTTGCCAGCTCCACCACCAACATCGCGTCTTCAGGCACTGCGCAGAATATCGATTGGAATATTGCCAGTGCCACGCTGTGCAACAGCGCGGCCGGCAGCGGCTGGCAGTCTTCCGCCGCATGCCAGCAGTGGCTGCAGGGCCGCGTGGTGTATGCGCTGGTTGTATTTCCCACGGCGGGAACCTATGGATTTTCCGCTGCGCACGATGATGAGGTGAAGGTGGAGTTCTCCACCAATTTCACCAAGGCCAACGCGGCGCATTACAGAACCTTCGACTACAACGTACCTGTGGGGCAATTGGGGTCGTTTACCTCGGGCGATACGCAGTTTGAGAACATTCCCGGCAGCTTCGTGGTGGCACAGAACAACACTTGTTATGCCATGCGCGTGCACTGGAACAACCAGGGCGGGCTCAACCACCTGCGCCTGCGCTGGACGCCGCCGGGGCAGTCCGCACAGATCATTCCCGCCGCCAACCTGCGCGATCCCAGCGATCCGGCATCCTATGACGGCTGTGCCAACTTCAATACGGACATCGGCATTTCCAAGACTGGGCCGGACACCTTCGACAATGCCACGCCGTTCGACTACGAGCTCAAGGTCTGGAACTACGGACCCAACGCGGCCGGCAACGTGACCGTCGCCGACCTGCTGCCGGACAACGTCAGCCTGACATCGCCCATTGCCTGCATCTCCTCCGGTGCCGCCGTGTGCGGAACGCAGGCGGCCAACGGCAGGGCACTGTCGATGAGGACCGGCGTGCTGCCGGTGAACAGCAGCGGCGGGGCGGCGCATGTGCCGCCCACCTCGGGCGACTACCTGGTCTACCGCTTCCAGGTGACGCCGGCATCGGGGACGAACAGCATCACCAACACGGCCGCCATCACCATCAACGACACCAATCCGGCCAACAACTCCAGCACATTCGTGAACCAGCGCCAGGGCCAGGTCGTGGTGGAAAAGTCAGGCCCGAACTCAGTCCTCGTAGGCCAGGGCTTTGCCTACCAACTCACGCTGACCAACTACCGCACGGGCGGCACCGCCGCGATCAGCAACCCCGTGGTGCAGGACCAGCTGCCGCCGGGCGTGGCGGCCACGACCTCCACCGCACCGGTCGCTTGCGCGCCGCTCAATGTGCCGGGTGCCCTGCTCACCTGCACGCTGCCGGGCACGCTGGCCGGTGGCGGCGCGAGCCAGACCTTCAGCATCCAGGTCAACGCGCCCGCTGTGGGCTCCATCGTCAACTACGCTGCAACGCATCCCGCGCCACCTGCGACCTCGGCCTTGCCGCCGTCGCCGCCCGGGCCGCAGTGCGACGCTGTCACCACCAGCTGCACCAGCGCCAAGACCACCGTCGTGGGCCAGCCCAGACTCAAGGTGGGCAAGTCGGCTTCCATGGATTCCTTCATCGTCGGCCTGCAGGCCAGCTATGCCATCACTGTCGAGAACGTGGGAACCGGTGCGACGCCGCAGGCCACCGTGGTGACTGATACGCTCGACAGCAGCCTGACCATCGGCAGCCTGCCGGCGGGCTGCACGCGCAGCGGCCAGGCGGTCAGTTGCACCATTGCCGCAGGGCTGGCGACCCACAGCCAGGTCAGCTTTGCCATTCCCGTGACGCCTACCGTGGCCAATATCCTGCTGACCAACACCGCAACGGCCACGGGCGGCGGCGATCCGCTGTGCCCCAGCGCCTGCAGCAGCCAAGTCCAGGTGCCCGTGAAGGCGCCCAGGCTGGCCATTGCCAAGTCGGCCTCCATGGAGTCCTTCGTCGTGGGCCTGAACGCCAGCTATGTGCTCACCGTGCGCAACACGGGTACGGCGGCAACCACGGCGCCCGCCACGGTCACCGACACGGTGGCGGCCAACCTGCTCATCAATTCCGTGTCTGCAGGCTGCTCGTTCGCGGGTCAGCTGGTCAGCTGCACAATTCCTGCGGGCATGGCGACCAGCAGCCAGGTGAGCTTTGCCATCTCGGTGACGCCCCAGCCGGCGGCGGCCAACACGGCGATCTCCAACGTGGCCCAGGTCGGTGGCGGCGGCGATCCTTCCTGTGCGGCTGGCTGCACCAGCAACGAGGTGCTGGTGCCCGTCAACGCCTCCAGGCTGCGGATCGTCAAGCGCGCTTCCGACGATGCCTTCATCGTCGGCCAGCCTGCGCGCTATGTGCTGACCGTGACGAACACGGGCATGGCAGACACCATCGCCGAGACCCGCATCACCGATGTGATCGCCACCACGCTGACCATCGGCACGCTGCCGGGCCCTTGCACGGCGGCGGGCCAGTTGGTCACCTGCACGATAGCGGCGGGCCTGGCTCCCGGCGGCCAGGTGAGCTTCACCATTCCCGTGACGCCCATGACGACCGCCGGCAACACCACCATCTCTAACACGGCGCGCGTTGACGGCGGGGGCGACCCGTCCTGCTTATCCGGATGCAGCAGCAACGAGGTGGTGGAGCCGGTGAACACACCGCAACTGCAGATCGCGAAGACGGCGTCCAGCCCGGTGTTTGTGGTGGGGCAGGCGGCCTACTACACCATCACCGTGAGGAACACAGGTACGGCGGCCACCACGGCGCCGACCCTTGTGCGCGATGTGATCGCCTCCACGCTGACCCTGGGCACCCTGCCGGCAGGGTGCTCGGTGATGGATCAGGTGCTCAGCTGCACCGTGCCCGCCGGGCTGGCGACGGGCGGGCAATGGAGTGCGGTGATCCCCGTCACGCCGCAGGCCGCAGCGGCCAACACCACGCTGGCCAATACGGCCAGTCTGACGGGCGGTGGCGACCCTTCCTGCGTGGCCCGTTGCGACAGTGGCACCGTGACCACGCCGGTGGAGTCACCCAGGTTGGAGGTGAGCAAGACGGCGTCGGCCGGAGCCTTCGCCGAGGGGCAGGCCGCCAGCTACGTGATCACGGTGCGCAATGTGGGCACGACGGCCACCACGCAGGACGCCGTGGTGCGCGACGAGATGGCGTCGGGCCTGATGGTGACGGGCGTCTCTGCCGGGTGCGCGTTCTCCGGCCAGACCGTCCTGTGCACGGTGCCTGCGGGGCTGGGCGTGGGCGCGTCCGCGACCTTCACGCTTTCGGTGGTGCCCAGGTCCGGCACGGCGGGCTCCTCCATCCTCAACACGGCCCATGTGACGGGGGGCGGCGATCCGCTGTGCCTGGCCAATTGCGACAGCCCCACGGTGGTGGTGCCGGTGAACGCGCCCAAACTCTCGCTCGCCAAGACCTTCTCGTCGGGCCATTTCCTGGCCGGGCAGTCCGCCAACTATGTTTTCACGGTGACCAACACCGGCACGACCGCCACCACGGCGCACGCCACGGTGCGCGACGTGCTGTCCACCAGCCTGGCGCTGGGTACCATGCCTGCCGGCTGCACGGCCAGCGGGCAGAGCGTTGCCTGCATCGTGCCGGCGGGCCTTGCTGTGGGGCAGTCGGCCAGCTTCACCATCCCGGTGACGGCCAAGGCGTCCGCAGGCAACACCACGCTCGTGAACACGGCCAACGTGACGGGGGGCGGGGACGCTTCCTGCGAGACCGGCTGCACCGGCACCGTCACCACGCCCATAGGCCCGTCGCCCTCGCCGGCCTCCATCCCCGTGGATTCGCCCTGGATGCTGGCCCTGCTGGGCGTTCTGCTGGCCGCAGGGGCCGCGCTGCAAGAGCGGCGCCTGCGCGGCTGATGCCCGCAGCGCGCTGGCATGGGCCATGTCGGCGCGCCTGTGGGAGCACTTTTAGGCGTCCCTTCAGCGCCCCTTACAGCGCATCTTTGCGGCCTCAGGCGTTGCGCCGCTCGTACTGGGCGATGGCGTTGAGCAGCAGGGGCGAGAACTTCTTCGCGTAGTCGGCGCCGCTCCACTGGCTTGACGATCCGCTCAGGTGCAGGGCGCCCAGCGGCACGCCGTCGGCATCGACCACGGCGGCAGCCAGCGCGACCTCGCCCATGATGAATTCATCCACCACCATGGCGTAGCCGCGCTCGCGCACCTTCTTCAGTTCCGCCTGGACGGCCTTGGCGGTGGTCAGCGTCCGGGGCGTGCTGGCCACCAGGCGGCCGGGGGCCAGCAGCTGCTCCACCTGCGCCTCGTCCAGCCGTGCCATCACGGCGCGCCCGCCTGCCGTGCATTGCAGGGGCACGCGCCGGCCCACAAGCGAGGCGTGGTAGTGCTCGGTGCTGGTCTGGTGGCGCAGCACATGCACCAGCCAGTCGCCGTCGCGCAGCGACAGGCTGATCTTCTGCTCCGTGTCCTTGGACAGCTGCAGCAGCAGGGGGTTGAGCGCCTCGGCCAGCGCATGGGTGCGCAGGAAGTGGAAGGTCAGGTCCAGCACGCCCGGGCCCAGCCGGTAGCGGCGGGTCTGGCTGTTTTGCTGCAGGTAGCCCTCGGCGCTGAGGGTGTAGGCGTAGCGCTGGGCGGCGCTCTTGTCCAGGCCGCTGCGCTCCATGATTTCCGTGAGGCTCAGGTCGCCCGCCGCGCCCTTGAAGCAGTCCAGCACGCGGAATGCCTTGCCCACGGAACCCACATACAACGCGTTTTCGATCATCGTTTTACCTGATTGTGAATCTGAAGTATTAAATAACAATACCAAGTATTGAAAAATACGGAGGCAGCGGATGCCACAGCAAGCCATTGTCAGTGCGGACCGGGCGGTCGGCGCGTCGGAGTGGATCAAGGGCCAGCGGGAGAACATGCTTTCGCTGCTGGCGGACATCGTCAACATCGACTCGGGCAGCTTCGACAAGCCTGGCGTGGCGCGCGTGTTCCGGCGCCTGGAGGCCTTCTTCCTGGGCCAGGGGCTGCAGGTCAGCCCGCATTTCGTCGATGGCGTGGAGGCCGCGATCTCGGTCACCGTGAACGCGGGCAGCACCGTGGGCAGGCCCGTGCTGCTGATGGGGCACTGCGACACGGTCTTCCCTGAAGGCGAGGCCGCGCGCAGGCCGTTCCGCATCGAAGGCGGCAGGGCCTACGGCCCGGGCGTGGCCGACATGAAGTCGGGCATCGGCATGAACGCCTTCCTGCTGGCTGCGCTGGCCCACAGCGCGGAGCCTGCGCCCGAGGTCACGGGCCTGTTCACCTGCGACGAGGAAATCGGCTCGCCCCTGAGCAAGTCCGTCATCGAGCCCTTTGCGCGCAAGGCGGGCTTTGTCTTCAATGCGGAGCCGGGCCGGCCTTCGGGCAACGTGGTCACGGGCCGCAAGGGCGGCGTGTTCTTCGGCGTGGAGATCGAGGGCAAGGCGGCGCACTCGGGCGCCAACTTCGCCGAGGGCATCAGCGCCATCTCGGAGCTGGCGCACAAGGTGGTGGCGCTGGACGCGCTCACCGACCTGGACAAGGGCGTCACGGTCAACGTGGGCCTGGTGTCGGGCGGGCTGTCGGTGAACACGTCGGCGCCGTCGGCCAAGGCGGCCATCGACCTGCGCATTTTCGATCTGGACCAGCGCGAGTCCCTGGTGGGCCGCATACGCTGCATCTGCGACAAGTCCTTCATCCAGGGCACGCGCTCCACGCTGAACATCACCGGCGAGTTCCGCCCCTTCGTTCCCACGCCGCAGTCGCAGCAATTGTTCGAGCTGTACCAGGCCGAGCTGGGCGCGCTGGGCCACAAGGCCGAGGGCGAGTTCAGCGGCGGCTGCGCGGACTCGGGCGTGACCTCCAGCCTGGGCGCCATCACGCTGTGCGGCACCGGTCCCGTAGGCGGCAAGTTCCACACCACCGACGAGTACTGCGAGGTGGAAACCATCGTCCCGCGCGGCCTGGCGGTGCTCCACACCATTGCGCGCCTGCCCCACGCCCGGTGGTAGGGCGCGCCTGATTCCCGCCTTCCCCTCAAGCCACTGCCTGGTGCACTTTCATGAATCCACTTGCCTTGCCCACACGCCGCTCGCTCCTGAAAATCGCCGCCGGCCTGCCGCTGGCGCCCCTGCTGCTGCAGCCTGCCGCGGCCTCGGCGCCCGGCCCGGTCAGCCTGATGGTGCCCTACCCGGCAGGCGGGCCCAGCGACGTCAGCGCCCGCATCCTGAGCAAGCCCATAGGCGAGGGACTGGCGACCAAGGTGATCGTGGAAAACCTGGGCGGCGCCACGGGGACGATTGCCGCCTCCAAAGTGCTGGGCGCCAGGGCCGACGGCAGCATGTTCTTCCAGGGCACGCAGAACGAACTCATCCTGCCGCCGCTCACCAACAAGGCCGTGCGCTACCAGCCCGATGCGTTCGAGAACCTGCAGTACATCACCGTCACCCACCTGGTGCTGCTGGTGCGTTCGGGCCTGCCGGCCCGGGACATGCAAGAGTTCCTGGCGCTGGCGCGCTCGCGCAACGAGAGCAATTCGCTGACCTACGGCTCGGTGGGCGTGGGCTCGCTCTACCACCTGATCACCGAGTACATGGGCAAGGTGGTGAAGGTGCCGTTCACCCACGCGCCCTATGCGGGCACGGCGCCCGTGATCCAGGACCTGGCCGGCGGCCAGATCGACTTCAGCATCATGCCGTTCCAGGCGTCCATGCTGGAGATGATCCGCACCGGCCGCTTCCGGGCACTGGCCGTGCTGTCGCGCAACCGGCCTGCCGTGCTGTCGGCCGTGCCCAGCATCACCGAAGTGCCGGCGCTGCGCGATTTCGAGTACGCCAGCCTGGCGGGCTACTTCGTCAAGCGCGGCACGCCGCAGGACGTCAAGCAGCGCCTGAACCAGGCCATCGGCCAGGCCCTGCTGGACCCGCAGGTCATCGCCAAGCTGGAGGCCGACGGCCGTGATGTCGCCAAGCCCATGGGCCTGGACGATGCGGCGGCCGCCTATGCGCGCGAGATCGCCAAGTACCGCGAGATGATCCGCGTCACGGGCTACGTGCAGGCGGATTGAGAGCGAAGGCCGCAACCTACGCGAGTGCGCCCTCCAGCAGCTCGGCCATGCGCGGCAGGTCGGGCTCGGCGCTGGTCACCAGCAAGATGGCGCGCTCATAGGCGGCGCCCGCAATGGGCAGCATGCGGCAGTCGCCCATGAAGCGCTCCAGGCCCGTCCAGTGCGGCACCAGGCCCACGCCCATGCCGTCGGCGGCCAG
>NZ_JTKZ01000105.1:0-5744 GCF_000799035.1 Delftia sp. ZNC0008 | reverse complement strand
CTGCTTCCAGTCCTCGCGCCGGGCCACGGCGGCCAGCGCCCAGAGGCCGTCGCGCAGCACGATGAAGACGGCCAGCATCAGCAGCAGGGCCAGCACCCAGCCGCCCGGCACCTGCAGATAGGCCAGCGTGCGGTACTCGACCGTGCCCTCGCGCAGCAGCACCAGCAGCAGGGCGGGCGTGCAGCCCAGGGCCGCCGTGGCGACGGCCGCCATCAGGCGGGCGCGGCGCGGCATCAGGCGGACGGGCCACCACAGCCACAGGGCCAGTAGCGGGATGACGAGGGCGGCAAGAGTAACCATGGGGAGCAGATCGAGGAAGGCGGGTGAGGCGGCCAGCGCCGGGAGCGGGCGGCAAGGCGAGCGCCGATTGTGCGCAATGCCTTGCATGCCGCTGGCCTGACTTGGCGAAGGCCCTGGCATGCGGGGGTTTTCATGCGGGCGGCACAGGGCCGGCGTATGGAAATCTGCAGCCGCGTGGCGCCGCCGGCATGGCGCGGGGATAATCCAGCCCCTTATGCCTTTGAACTTATGCCTTTGAAGATCAGCTTCCCTGAATCCCTGCCCGTATCCGCCCGCCGTGAGGAAATCATGGAGGCCATGGACCGGCACCAGGTCATCATCGTGTGCGGCGAGACGGGCTCGGGCAAGACCACGCAGCTGCCCAAGATCGCGCTGGCGCTGGGCCGGGGCAAGGTCAACGCCACGCCCGACGACAAGGGCCAGGTGCGCGGCCACCTGATCGGCCACACGCAGCCGCGCCGCATTGCCGCCAGCTCGGTGGCCAAGCGCATTGCCGAGGAGCTGAACACGCCGCTGGGCGATGTGGTGGGCTACAAGGTGCGTTTCCAGGACCGGCTGTCCAAGGACGCCTCGGTCAAGCTGATGACGGACGGCATCCTGCTGGCCGAGACGCAGACCGACCCGCTGCTCAAGGCCTACGACACGCTGATCATCGACGAGGCCCACGAGCGCAGCCTCAACATCGACTTCCTGCTGGGCTACATCAAGCAGATCCTGCCCCGGCGCCCCGACCTCAAGGTGGTGGTGACATCGGCCACCATCGATGCCGAGCGGTTCTCCAGGCACTTCGAAGGCCCCAAGGGGCCTGCGCCGGTGATCATGGTCTCGGGCCGCACCTACCCCGTGGAGATGCGCTGGCGCCCGTTCGAGGAAAAGCGCGACCATGACCTCAACGACGCCATCGCCGAAGGCGTGGACGAGCTGTGGGCCGGCGGCGCGGGTGGCGACATCCTGGTCTTCCTGCCCGGCGAGCGCGAGATCCGCGAGGCGGCCGACCACCTGCGCAAGCACCTGGCACAGCAGCCCGTGCTGCGCCATGCCGAGGTGCTGCCGCTGTTCTCGCGCCTGTCGCAGGCCGAGCAGGACCGCATCTTCGACAGCCACACGGGCCGGCGCATCGTGCTGGCCACCAACGTGGCCGAGACCTCGCTGACCGTGCCCGGCATCCGCTATGTGATCGATGCGGGGACGGCGCGCGTCAAGCGCTATTCCTTCCGCAGCAAGGTCGAGCAGCTGCTGGTCGAGCCCATCAGCCAGGCGGCGGCCAACCAGCGCGCCGGCCGTTGCGGCCGCGTGGCCAACGGCATCTGCATCCGCCTGTACGACGAGGCCGACTTCGGCACGCGCGCGCGCTTCACCGACCCTGAAATCCTGCGCTCCTCGCTGGCCGGCGTCATCCTGCGCATGAAGTCGCTGGGCCTGGGCGACGTGGTGAACTTTCCCTTCCTCGAAGCGCCCTCGGGCCGTGCCATTGCCGACGGCTACCAGCTGCTGGGCGAGCTGGGCGCCGTGGACGAGCGCGGCGAGCTGCTGCCCATGGGCCGCGAGCTGTCGCGCCTGCCGCTGGACCCGCGCGTGGGCCGCATGATCCTGGAGGCGCGCACGCGCGGCGCCGTGGCCGAGGTGCTGGTCATCGCCTCCGCCCTGTCCGTGCAGGACGTGCGCGACCGGCCGCTGGAGGCCCAGCAGCAGGCCGACCAGCAGCACGCCAAGTTCGACGACGAGAAAAGCGAATTCAGCGGCTACCTGCGCCTGTGGAAATGGCTGCAGGATGCGCGCGGCGGCAAGGTGGTGGCCAAGAGCCGCAAGGAAATGGCCACGGCACAGGCGCCGGCTGCCAAGCCGTCGGCGCGCAATGCCGCCTTCCTGCCCGTGGCCCAGCGCAGCG
The DNA here is from genome assembly GCF_000799035.1 of Delftia sp. ZNC0008. Lineage (NCBI taxonomy): Bacteria > Pseudomonadati > Pseudomonadota > Betaproteobacteria > Burkholderiales > Comamonadaceae > Delftia > Delftia sp. ZNC0008. The sequence goes on along the minus strand of NZ_JTKZ01000105.1, from coordinate 3,556 downwards.
GCGGGCAGAGCGTGGCCGCCCCGGCGGCCGAGGCGCTGGCGGCCTTCCATCCGCAGGACACCGGTCCCGGCACGGATGACGAGCCCTCTCACAAGCTCAGCAACCGCCAGTGGGAGCAGCTGCTGCGCCAGAACTTCATCAACATCCGCCGCGTGCGCGAATGGCGCGACATCCACTCGCAGCTGCTGACCGTGGTCAACGAGCACAAGTGGAAGGTCAACACCGAGCCTGCGGGCTACGACGCCGTGCACCTGTCCATGCTGTCCGGCCTGCTGGGCAACCTGGGCTACAAGGGCGATGAAAGCGACGCCTACCTGGGCGCGCGCGGCATCCGCTTCCATCCGCACCCGGGCGCCCACCTGTCCAAGAAGCCGGGGCGCTGGATCGTTGCGGCCGAGCTGGTGGAAACCTCGCGCCTGTACGGCCGGGGCATCGCCGCCATCGATCCGCAGTGGCTGGAGGAAGTCGGCGCCCACCTGCTCAAGAAGCAGCTGCTCGATCCGCACTGGTCCAAGAACCAGGCCGACGTGGTGGCGCTGGAGCGCGCCACGCTCTACGGCCTGGTGGTCTACAACGGCCGGCGCATGAGCTATGGCCGCATCGATCCGCAGTCCGCGCGCGAGATCTTCATCCGCCAGGCCCTGGTGGAGGGGCAGTGGGACACGCGCTGGCACTTCCTGCCCGCCAACCTCAAGCTGGTGCGCAAGGTCGAGGAGCTGGAGCACAAGAGCCGCCGCCAGGACGTGCTGGTCGATGACGAGCTGATCTACGCCTTCTACGACCAGCAGATCCCCAAGGACGTGTTCAGCGGCGCCACCTTCGACCATTGGTTCCGCGAGGCGGCCAAGGAAAACGCCGACCTGCTGCGCCTGTCGCGCGACGAACTGATGCGCCACGAGGCGGCCGGCATCACCACCCAGGCCTTTCCCAAGGTGGTCAAGCTCGGCGGCGTGGACTGCACGGCCAGCTACCTGCACAGCCCGGGCGACGCGCGCGACGGCATCACCGTCACCGTGCCGCTGTTCGTGCTCAACCAGGTCAGCGACGAGCGCGTGGAATGGCTGGTGCCCGGCATGCTCAAGGACAAGCTCCAGGCCCTGCTCAAGAGCCTGCCGCAGCGCCCGCGCAGCCGCTTCGTGCCCCTGCCCGAAAGCGCCCAGCGCCTGGCCGAACTCTTCACCACGCCCGAGCGCTGGGGCCAGGGATCGCTGATCGATGCCCTGCTCAAGCAGGTGCGCGACGAGACCTCGCTGGACGTCAAGCGTGCCGACTTCAAGCTGGACATGCTCAGCCCGCACCTGTTCATGAACTTCCGCATCACGGACGAGCATGGACGCCAACTGGGCCAGGGCCGCAACCTGGGCGCGCTCAAGGCCGAACTGGGCGCCAAGGCGCGCGGCGCCTTCCAGGCGCTGGCCGCGCTGAAGGTGGCTTCGGTCACCGAGGCCCCTGCTGCACCCGCTGCCACCGCGCCCGAAGCCGGCAGGAAGCCTGCACCCGCTGCCAAGGCGGAAAAGCCCGACCAGGCCACGCCTGCCAGGAATGCCAAGCCCAGCCAGCCTGCCGACAGCCGCTACAAGGAATGGAGCTTTGGCGAGCTGCCCGAGCTGATGGAGATCGGCCGGGGCGGGCAGACGCTGATCGGCTTTCCGGCGCTGATCGACCATGGCGATGCCGTCGGCATCGAGGTCTTCGACGAACCCGAGGTCGCGGCCGCGCGCCACCGCGTGGGCCTGCGCCGCCTGTTCGCGCTGCAGATCCGCGATGCGCTCAAGTACCTGGAAAAGAACATTCCAGACCTGCAGAAGATGGCCGTCGCCTACATGCCGCTGGGCACGCAGGAGGAACTGCGCGAGCAGATCATCGACGTGGCCATAGACCGCGCCTTCCTGCAGGAGCCGCTGCCCACCAACGACGCGCAGTTCAAGCAGCGCGTGCAGGACGGACGTGGCCGGCTGACGCTGATCGCCAACGAGGTGGCGCGCATGGCCTCCACCATCCTGGTCGAGTACGCGGCGGCCCAGCGCAAGATCAAGGACACCAAGAACGCGCCCGACGCCACGGCCGACGCCGCCCAGCAACTGCAGCGCCTGGTGCCCAAGAACTTCATCGCGGCCGCGCCCTGGACCCAGCTGCAGCACTACGCGCGCTACCTCAAGGCCATCACCAGCCGGCTGGACAAGTACCGCGCCGACCCTGCGCGCGACGCCAGCCGCCTGGCCGAGCTGCGCCCGCTGGAGCAGCGCTACTGGCGCCTGGTGGCCGAGCGCAAGGGCCACATCGATGCGCGCATGCAGGAGTACCGCTGGATGCTGGAGGAGCTGCGCGTGAGCTTCTTCGCCCAGGAGCTGCGCACGCCTTACCCGGTCAGCATCAAGCGGCTGGACAAGGTCTGGCAGCAACTGCAGAACTAGCGCCGTGCCGGCCTGCGGCCCTTCCGTGATCGGGAGGGCCGCAGGCCATGGTTCAACGCGGCATCGCCACCTTCACCGGCACGCAGCCGGTTGGAGCGATGCAAGGCCCAAGGCCGTATGCGCCATCACAGAGATGGCGCATTTTTCAAAGCACGGGCGATCTGTGCAGAACCTGCACAGATGCTGGCCGCTCCATGGCGTTGCGGCGGGCCCTGTGCGTTTCTAGACTGCAGGCATCAACCACTTCCCGTTTTCAGGAGCACTGCATGTCCCTCGCAGAACAGGCCAGCCAGGCCACCCAATCCACCAGCCATCCCACCCTCCGCGCCCTGTCAGGCGCGCCGGGGCGCAGCCAGTTGCCACGGGGTGCCACGGCGCTGCTGGTCATCGACTTCCAGAACGAGTACTTCAGCGGCCGCCTGCCCATCCCGCGCGGCCCGCAGGTCCTGGAGCAGGCCCGGCGCCTGCTGCAATGGGCCGATGCCGGGCAGGTTGCCGTGTTCCACATCCAGCACATTGCCCCGGAAGGTGCGCCCGTGTTCGCCGTCAATGGCAGCGCCGTCCAATTCCACCCCGGCCTGCAGCCGCGCGCGGGCGACACCGTGGTGCAAAAGCGCAGCGTCAGCGCCTTCGTCGGCACCGACCTGGCCGACCAGCTGCGCGCGCGTGGCATCACCACCGTGGTCATCTGCGGCCTCATGACGCACGCCTGCGTGGCCGGCGCCGCACGCGATGCCGCGCCGCTGGGCTTCGAGGTCGTCGTGGCCAGCGACGCCGTGGCCACACGTGCCATCACGCGCAGCAATGGCGAATCCGTGGACGCCGACAGCCTGCACCGTGCCGCGCTGGCCGAGATCGAGGATGTGTTCGGCGATGTCATGCCCACCGCGCATGTGGTGCAGCTGCCCCTGCGCTGAGCCTGCAGGCAGGGCCCGCGCATCGTCTCCTAGCGAGAATCCACGGCGTTGCCGTACTCCGTCGTGGTGCTGGCCGCATCCTTGCGCACCGGCAATGCGACCTGCTCGAACACATTGGCTTCGATCACAACGCCTTTGGACTCCAGCAGGTTGATGCCTGCCTGGGGTTCCTCTTCCTTCTTCCTGAACAGCCCGCTGCGCTTCACGATGAAGCGGTTGTTGCGG
>NZ_JTKZ01000386.1:0-21217 GCF_000799035.1 Delftia sp. ZNC0008 | reverse complement strand
ATCGCGGCGTGGCCGGCCAGGCGGCCCGCCAGCCCGAGCCCGCCCCCATCGAGGGCAGCCCCACCGAATGGCGATGGTGGCAATCCTGGGGCGAGCGCGGCTGGACGGCCGTGCGCGAAGAAGCCCAGGACCTGCTGCGCGTCAGCCGCATAGACCACCCGGACGCCATCCTGCTGGCGCCGGAACAGGCCTATTTCCTGCGCGAGAACCTCAAGCTCAAGCTGCTGAACTCGCGCCTGGCCCTGCTGTCGCGCCAGTGGGATGCGGCGCGGGCCGACCTGGCCGCTTCCGGGATGGCCGTGAACAAGTACTTTGATCCTGCCGCGCGGCGCACCCAGATCGTGCAGGCCCAGCTGCAGCAGATCCAGGCCAATCTGCGCACCACCGAACAGCCTGCGCTGCAGGAAACCCTGGCGGCGCTGGCAACAGCGGCCGCAGGCCGCTGAGCAGCCGGGAGACAGACGAATGCGCGCTGCACTGTGGTTGATCGGTTTGTTCGGCATGGCCGTTGCGGCCGCCTTGTTCGCGGGCTCCAACCAGGGCACGGTGACCCTGTTCTGGGCGCCCTACCGCCTGGACCTGTCACTGAACCTGGCCATTGCCATCATCGTGCTGGCCTTCGTGCTGCTGTATGCCGCGCTGCGCGCGCTGGCCGCGCTGCTGCAGATGCCGCACCAGGCGCGGCGCTGGCGCAGCCAGCAGAAAGAGCGCGCCATGCACCACAGCCTGCTGGAAGCCCTGTCGCACCAGCAGGCCGGCCGCTTCCTGCGCGCACGCAAGTCCGCGCTGGCGGCCCTGGCCATGGAAGAGTCCCTGGCCGAGACCCATGCCGCCGTGCCGCACGGCATGCGGCTGCGCGCCGCCGCCCACATGGTGGCCGCCGATGCCTCCCATGCCCTGCAGGACCGCCAGCAGCGCGACCACCATTGGCGTGAGGTCCTGGCCAACGCACCGGCCCAGGGCAACGCCCAGGAGCAGGAAATGCGCGAAGGCGCACAGATGCGCGCCGCGCGCTGGGCCCTGGACGACCGCGACGCAGCTGATGCGCTGCGCCGCCTGGCCGAACTGCCCCAGGGCGCGGCACGCCGCACGATCGCGCTGCGCATCCGCCTGAAGGCCTCGCGCCTGGCAGGCCAGACATCGACGGCGCTGGACACGGCGCGCCTGCTGGCCAAGCACCGCGCCTTCTCGCCCGCGGCCGCCGCCAGCGTGGTGCGCGGCCTGGTACTGGAGAGCATCAACGAGGCACGCGACACCACGCAGCTGCAGCACTTCTGGCTGTCGCTGGACACGGAAGAGCGCGCCATGCCCGAGATTGCGCTGCCGGCCGCATCGCGTCTCATGGCCCTGGGCGGCGAGGCCGCGCAGGCCCGTGCCTGGCTGCTGCCCGTGTGGGAGCGCCTGCTGTCCCACGCAGGCCCGCGCAGCGAATCCCACCTGCCGCGCCTGGTCCAGGTGCTGGAGCCCTGCCTGGACGGCCTGGACGGCGCCTGGCTGGCTCGCATCGAGGCGGCCAGCAATGCCCATCCACGCGAAGCCCGCCTGCAATACCTGGCCGGCATGGCATGCGTGCAGCGCCAGCTCTGGGGCAAGGCCCAGCAGCTGTTGCTGCGCGCAGCCCCCCACCTGCAGGAAAGCGCACTGCGCACCCGCGCCTGGCAGCGCCTGGCCCTGATGGCCGAGCACCGCGGCGATGCCGATGCAGCGGCTGCCGCCTGGAAGCAGGCAGCGCAGTCCGTGGTCGTGCTGCCCGCCGATCCGACCCGGCCCTGAGCCCTCCGCGCGGCACGGCGAGCCTTCATCTTTTTTGAATCGAGCCGTCAATACCGCTGAACTCTTTTGGATTTGCCGCTTCCTACACTGCACGTTGTCCGCAGTGCACGAAGTCCACGCAGAGCGCACCGCACCCTTTCTTGCCATCCAGGGCCCCTTTGCAGGGGCCCTGAACGGTTCCAAAGCCTGCCGCCATCCATGACAGAGTCCTCAGCCCGCGCCAACGCGCCAGCAAAATCCTCCTCCAAAGCCACGCGCTACAACGGCGTGGCCATGGCTGCCCACTGGCTGCTGGCCCTGGGCCTGATCGCCGCCCTGGCCCTGGGCTGGTACATGACAGGCCTGCCGTTCTCGCCCTCGCGCCTGAAGCTCTACAACTGGCACAAGTGGCTGGGCGTCACGTTGTTGACGCTGAGCCTGCTGCGCCTGGTCTGGCGCATCACCCATCGCCCGCCCGAACTGCCCGCCGCCGTGGCCCGCGCCATGCCCCAATGGCAGCACTGGGCCCACAACGGCACCCACCACGCCATGTACCTGCTGTTCTTTGCCGTGCCCCTGCTGGGCTGGGCCTACAGCTCGGCGGCCGGCTTTCCCATCGTCTTCCTCGGCGTGCTGCCCCTGCCCGACTTCGTGAGCGCAAGCCCCGAGCTGGCCGAAACCCTCAAGCCCCTGCACGGCTGGGCGGCCTGGGCCCTGGTCGTGCTGATCGCCATGCATGTGGGCGCCGCCCTCAAGCACCAGTTCATCGACCGCGACGGCCTCATCTCCCGCATGCTGCCTGGCCGCGCCTGAGTTTTCTCCCCCAGCCAGGGCCTGCGCACCGCGCTGCGCGCGCCCCAGCCATCCCCGATCGAATGTTTCCCGACCCCCAAAGGAGTCCTGCCATGCGCTTTTCCGCCACGCTGACCACCATTGCCCTGGCCGCTGCGGCCCTGACCTCCCAGGCGGCCCTGGCCGAGCAAAAGCTCGTTCCCGCCCAGAGCGCCGTGAACTTCACGGCCAAGCAGATGGGCGTGCCCCTGCAGGGCCACTTCAAGAAATTCGACGCCCAGGTCCAGTTCGACACGGCCAAGCCCGACACCAGCAAGATCCGCTTCACCGTGGACACCGGCAGCGCCACCATGGGCGCCAAGGAAACCGATGCCGAGCTGCCCAAGGCCGATTGGTTCAATGTCGCCAAATTCCCCCAGGCCGTCTTCGACTCCACGGCCGTCAAGGCGCTGGGCGGCGGCAAGTACCAGGTGGACGGCAAGCTCAGCATCAAGGGCCAGGTCCAGAACGTGAGCATTCCCGTGCAACTGGCACAGTCCGGCACCACGACCACGGCCACCGGCACGCTGCCGCTCAAGCGCCTGCAGTTCAAGATCGGCGAAGGCGAATGGGGCGATACCTCCATGGTGGCCGACGAGGTCCAGGTGCAATTCAAGCTGGCCCTGACCGGCGTGGGCAAGCTGTAAGCGGCACTCTTGCCCAGCATTGGCCGTTTTCTTTTCCGTTTCGTGCAACCCCAACCTAGGAGTTCTTTCATGCGCACTTCCGTGTTTGCCCTGGCCATTGCCGGCCTGTTCGCCACCGCTGCCCAGGCGGCTCCCGCAACCTACGCCATCGACCCGACGCACACCTTCGCCACGTTCGAGATCGACCACAACGGCGCCTCGACCAACCGCGTGCGCTTCGACAAGAAGAGCGGCACCGTGGAATTCGACCGTGACGCCAAGGCCGGCAAGGTCGAAGTCGTGCTGGAAATGGACTCGCTGAGCTCGGGCACCGCCGCCTTCGACAAGCACCTCAAGAGCGCCGACATCTTCAACGTGGCCAAGTTCCCCCAGGCCAAGTTCGTCTCCGACAAGTTCGTCTTCGACGGCGACAAGCTCAAGGAAGTCACCGGCCAGCTGACCATCCTGGACAAGACCCAGCCCGTGACCATCAAGGCCAACAAGTTCACCTGCTACCCCAACGCCATGCTGCAAAAGCGCGAGACCTGCGGCGGCGACTTCGAGGCCGTGATCGACCGCACCGCCTTCGGCGTGAACTACGGCGTGGACTACGGCTTCCCCAAGCAAGTGCGCCTGGTGATGTCCATCGAAGCGGTCAAGCAGCAGTAAGACCGCGCTGGGCAAAGCGCCTTTAGGGGCGTCGGCACCCAAGGCCCGTGAACCGGCACCCCGGTCACGGGCTTTTTTGCGTTGCGGATTGGGTCTGCCACTGACTGACCACGCCCGCCAGCCTGCGCACCCCTTGCTCGATGGCCTGCGGCTGCAGGCTCGCATAACCCAGGACCAGCCCGGCGCAGGACTGGCGGCGATGGGCATCACCGGCCGCATAGAGCGGCGAGATGGGGCGAACGCCCACGCCGCGCTCTCGCGCCAACCGCACCAGGGCAATCTCATCGCGCTGGTGCACGGCAGGCACCCAGGCCACCACATGCAGGCCGGAGGCCGAGCCTTCGACCTGCACCGCGCCCGGCAGGTGCCGCTCCAGCGCCTGCAGCAATGCCGCCCGCCGGCCTTCGTTGCGACGGCGGGCAGCGCGCACATGGCGCTCGTAGCTGCCGTCGTCGATCAGCGCGGCCAGCACCAGCTGGTCCAGGCGCGGCGCATGCCGGTCGGCCAGCCGCCGGGCTTCCCGGAACACGGGCACCAGGGACGGCGGCAGCACCAGGTAGCCCATGCGCATCTGCGGGGACAAGGCCTTGGAGAAGGTGCCGACATGGATGACGCAACCCACCTCGTCAATGGACTGCAGGGCGTCGATGGGGCGCAGCCCGTAGCGGAACTCGCCGTCGTAGTCATCCTCCAGAATCCAGGCACCCGTGGCGCGCGCCCAGGCCAGCAGTTGCTGCCTGCGGCCTATGGGCAGCACGCCGCCCAGCGGAAACTGGTGCGAGGGCGTGACATAGGCCAGCCGCGCCTGGCGCCCGGCCAGCGCCGAGGTATCCAGGCCCTGTTCATCGACGGCCATTTCCTGCAGGCATGCGCCCTGGGCCTCGAACACGCGGCGCGCCATCAGGTAGCAGGGCTCTTCCATCAGCACGGTCTCGCCCGGATCGACCAGCACGCGTGCGCACAGGTCGATGGCCTGCTGCGAGCCCTGCACCACCACGATCTGATCGGCCGAACAGACAAGCCCCCGCGCCCGGCGCAGATAGCCTTGCAGCGCCATGCGCAGCGCCGGCTCGCCTTCGGGCGCGTCGTAGGACAGGGAAGACTGGCGCTGCACGATGGCGCGGTTGTAGGCACGCCGCCAGGCCAGCGTGGGAAAGTCATCAAAGGCCAGGGCGCCGTAGAGAAAGTCGATCACGGCAGGCTCTTCATCCCCGGCGCGAGCGGGCTGGGCCTGCGCCAGCGCATCCACGCGCCGTCCATAGGAAGACAGGCGGGATCGGCAATCCTGCGCCGCAGCCGCAATGCGGGGCGCGCGGCTGCGCTGCTCCGCGCCAGCTGCCACGCGCGCCCGTGCGCCCTGTGCAGTCTCCAGATAGCCCTCGGCCGCAAGCTGCTCGTAGGCCGCCGTGACGGTGGTGCGCGACACACCCAGGTCCAGCGCCAGCGCGCGGGTGGAAGGCAGGCGTGCGCCCACGGCCAGGCTGCCGTCGGCCATCTGGGATTTCAGCCATTCGTGGATGCGGCGGGCGCTGGGCGCAGCCCCGGTATCGGCGGCGAAATGGGACTTCAACTGGTCTTCCAAAAAATCACGAAACTGGATTTTTCATTGTGCCAGGGATGGTGGATAGTCCTGTTTCCCCCGATGCCGGTCCACCGTTGCACCAAGCTCCATGTACACGCCCGCCCATTTCTCCCTCACCGATTCCGACAGCCTGCACGGCCTGATCCGCAGCTACCCCATGGGCACGCTCGTCACCCAGGCCAACGGCGTGCTGGACGCCAACCACCTGCCGTTCCTGCTGGATGCGGACCCAGGGGAGATGGGCACGCTGAGCGCCCATGTGGCCCGCGCCAATCCCATCTGGCAGCAGTGCCGCGACGGCGCCGAGGTGCTGGTCATCTTCCGTGGTGCCGAAGGCTATATCTCGCCCAGCTGGTATCCAAGCAAGCACGAGACGCACCGCCTGGTGCCCACCTGGAACTACGAGGCCGTGCATGTGCACGGGCAAATCAGCATCCATGACGACGAGAGATTCGTGCGCGGCCTGGTCGGGCGGCTCTCGCGGGTCCATGAGGCATCGCAGGCCCAGCCCTGGAAGATGTCCGACTCGCCGCGTGAATTCATCGACGGCATGCTGCAGGCCATCGTCGGCCTGCAGATCCGCATCACCCGCCTGGAGGGCAAGGCCAAGCTCAGCCAGAACCGGCAGGCCCGCGACCTGGCAGGCGCCATCGGCGCGCTGCGCGAGCGCGGACAGGAGCCGCTGGCCGGTGCCATGGATGCGGCGCCGCGCATCTAGCGCCAGCCACCCTCACACAGGTTGCCAACCACCGATGTACACATCCACCTTCACCTTCGCGCCGGGCGAATACGACGCACCATTCCATGCCCTTGACGGCCGGATCGCCGAGATCGCCCGCGCCATCCCCGGCTACCTGGGCGAAGAGGCCTGGGAGAACCCCGCCACAGGCCTGGTCTCCAACGTCTACTACTGGCAGACCTGGGAGGCGCTGCAGCAACTGATGCGCCACCCTGCGCACCTCGAAGCCAAGCAGCAGCAGGCGCGCTGGCTCAAGGGCTACCAGGTGGTGATCGTCCAGGTGGTGGGCAGCTACGGCGATGGCGGGATAGCGCACCCGCTGGCCACCGCTGCGCAAGGCACTGCGCACCAGGCTCGCTGACCGGACCCGCTTTTGGCCCGATGATGGCGGCCATGCGATGGCGTTTTGATCCTGTTTCCCTGGCGTGGGCGGTGGCCCTGTTTGTCTTGCTCGTGCTGCTGGCCACCGTCGGCGCGCGCTGGGGCTGGGTGCGCAGCTTCTTCGGCGACGTGTTGGCCGTGGCCTGGGTCTATGCCGTGTTCAAGACCGTGATCGCCGCGCGCGTGCTGCTGCTGGCGTCGGCCGCGCTGGGCGTGGGCCTGCTGGTGGAGCTGGGCCAGTTCCTGGCATTGACCTTCCAGTTGCACATTCCCAACCGCGCCTTGCGCATCGTGCTGGGCAGCACGGCCGACTGGTGGGATGTGCTGGCCTATGTGATGGGTTTTGCAGCCGTGCTGGCGGTGGAGGCTGCGTTCCGTGGCCGCAGAGCCAGGCCTGTGCTCTGATCAGGCCCTTACAGCGCAGCCACCGGCCTTGAGCACCCGCTTCGTCGAGGCCGGATACCGCTCCAGCTTGTCCGCCGGCCGGCGCGGCCTGGCCACCAGCTCGCCACCGCAGTTGGGGCAGGCGCCGTGCAGCACATGATCCGCACAGCCGGCACAGAACGTGCACTCGAAGGTGCAGATGCGGGCCTCGGCAGACTCTGGCGGCAGGTCCTTGTCGCAGCATTCGCAGTTGGGTCGAAGCTCAAGCATCGGTGCACTCCGGGTGTGGTCCATGAAGACTGGCATCCTAGTGGATGTGCTCTGCCGGGGAGCGGTCCTCGCGCTCCATCTGCAGCGTCGTATGGTGCAGGTCGAAGCCGGCCTGCAGCCTGTCCTCGATATCGCGACGCACCTGCTCGCCGTCCGCGCCGGGCAGCAGCACCACATGGCCGGTCAGCATGGGCTTGCTCTGCGTGACCGCCCACAGGTGGACATCGTGGATTGCTGCCACGCCCGCCGTGCCCGCAATCGTCTCGCGCACCGCCTGCAGGCTCATCCCTGAGGGCACGCCTTCCAGCAGGATGTTGATGCACTCGCGCAACAGGGTCCAGGTCCGCGGGAACACCATGAAGCCGATGCCCACGGCCACCGCCGAGTCGATCCACCGCCAGCCCGTCAGCCAGATCAGCGCAGCACCGGCGAGCACGCCGACCGAGCCCAGCATGTCCGCCCACACCTCCAGATACGCGCCTTTCACGTTCAGGCTCTCGTCCTTGCCACCCGACAGCAGGCGCATGGAGAGCAGGTTGATCACCAGCCCCACGGCCGCCACCGCCATCATGCCCAGGGACTGGATTTCCGCAGGTGCCGACAGGCGGCGGTAGGCCTCATACAGGATGTAGAAGGCCACTCCCAGCAGCACCAGTGCGTTGACGGCGGCGGCCAGGATCTCGAAGCGCGCATAGCCGTAGGTGCGCAGCAGGTCGGCTGCCTTGCGGCCGGCGCGTATCGCCACCAGGGCCAGCAGCAGCGCCATCGCGTCGGTCAGCATGTGCATGGCGTCGGAGATCAGGGCCAGGCTGCCCGTGACCATGCCGCCGATGATCTCCACCACCATGAAGGTGCCGGTCAATCCGAAGGCAAACCAGAGACGGGATTCCGGCAGGGCGCGCACGTCGCCGTGCTGATGGCTGTCGCTCATGAGATTCCTTGACTTGAAAACGGTTGTGAACAGAGGGCCGCCGCATCCATGGCGACCATGGCAAGCGGGGGATCGGACCTCGATGAGAAAGCGTGAAGTGACTTGAAGGTCAAGTGCTGGCGGCAACTCGGCACCGCAGGTGGCCCGGACACCGCAGCGCGCATATCCCTGCATCCATCGCAACATTTCATTTAGGTAAATTGATTACGAATAGTAGAATCAAGACATCCACCAAGGAGACATTCGATGAACACAAGCGCCCGTCCCGACCTGTCCACACTGCCACCGCCCGCCGCCGTGCAGCAGCTGCACCACTACGCCTACAAGGCCCGCGATGCCGAGGAGACCCGCCACTTCTACGAGGACATCCTGGGCCTGCCGCTCTACCACATCATCCAGAGCGACTACGTGCCCAGCACGGGCGAGTACTGCCCCTACACGCACTTCTTCTTCCGCCTGAAGGATGGGTCGTTCATCGCCTTCTTCGACATCGGCGACGACGAAAAGGCCCTGCCCTCGCCCAACACGCCGCTGTGGATCAACCACATCGCCTTCCGCGTGGACACCGTCGAGGAACTGGAGAACACCAAGGCCCGCCTGGTGGCGCATGGCATCGAGGTGCTGGGCGTGACCGACCACCACATCTTCAAGAGCATCTATTTCTTCGATCCCAACGGCATCCGCCTGGAGCTGTCGGCCCAACTGGCCGACGAAGTGCAGATGGCGCGCGAAAGCACCACCGCCCACGCCTGCCTGAACGAGTGGACGGCACGCAAGGAGCAATGGCGCAAGGAACGCGCCGAAGGCAAGGCCGCCCAGCCGCTCAAGCCCCAGAGCAACGACCGGCCCGAGTTCGTCCCCGACGCAGCGGCCTGAATAAGACCCGGCGAACAGGCAGGCGGACGGGGTCGGTAGAATCCCCGTCAAACCGTCATCCATTTCGCATATGCAGACGGCATCCCTTCAACGGATGCCGTTTTCATTTGCCAAACGCCATTCGCACAATTCCCCGCAAGCAAGCCATGAGCGACACCATTGCCCAGCCAGGCCTCGACAGCCTGTCCAAATCGTTTGAACCCGCCGCCATCGAGGCCCAATGGGGCCCTGAATGGGAAAAGCGCGGCTACGGCGCAGCCGGCGTGCGCGGCACGGGCCAGGCAGATGCATCCCAGCCCTCGTTCTCCATCCAGCTGCCGCCGCCCAATGTGACGGGCACGCTGCACATGGGCCATGCGTTCAACCAGACCATCATGGACAGCCTCACGCGCTACCACCGCATGAAGGGCCACAACACGGTCTGGGTGCCCGGCACCGACCACGCGGGCATCGCCACGCAGATCGTGGTGGAGCGCCAGCTGCAGGAGCAGGGCATTGCCAGCCGCCACGACATGGGCGCGACGCCTCCCGAGGCGCGCAAGAACTTCGTCAGCAAGGTCTGGGAGTGGAAGAACCAGAGCGGCAACACCATCACCGGCCAGATGCGCCGCATGGGCGACAGCGTGGACTGGAGCCGCGAGTACTTCACCATGGACGACAAGCTGTCGTCCATCGTCAACGAGACCTTCGTGCGCCTGTACCAGCAGGGCCTGATCTACCGCGGCAAGCGCCTGGTCAACTGGGACCCCAAGCTGATGTCGGCCGTCTCCGACCTCGAGGTCGAGAACGAGGAGAAGGACGGCTCGCTGTGGCACATCGCCTATCCGCTGTCCGACGGCTCGGGCCAGCTCGTGGTGGCCACCACGCGCCCGGAAACCATGCTGGGCGACGCAGCCCTGATGGTGCACCCCGAGGACGAGCGCTACCAGGCGCTGATCGGCAAGACCGTGATCCTGCCCCTGGTGGGCCGCGAGATCCCCATCATTGCCGACGACTACGTGGACCGCGAGTTCGGCACGGGCGTGGTCAAGGTCACGCCTGCGCATGACAACAACGACTACGCCGTGGGCCAGCGCCACGGCCTGCCGATGATCTGCGTGCTGACGCTGACGGCCACCATCAACGACGAGGCGCCCGAGAAGTACCGCGGCATGGACCGCTTCGTGGCGCGCAAGGCCATCGTGGCCGACCTGGACGCGGCCGGCCTGCTGGTCGAGACCAAGAAGCACAAGCTCATGGTGCCCATCTGCACGCGCACGGGCCAGGTGATCGAGCCCATGCTGACCGACCAGTGGTTCGTGGCCATGAACAAGGTGGGCGAAGGCGATGCCACCGGCAAGTCCATCGCACAGAAGGCCATCGATGCCGTCTCCAGCGGCCAGGTGCAGTTCGTGCCCGAGAACTGGGTCAACACCTACAACCAGTGGATGAACAACATCCAGGACTGGTGCATCTCGCGCCAGCTGTGGTGGGGCCACCAGATTCCCGCCTGGTACGACGAGGACGGCAAGGTCTACGTGGCCCGCACCGAGGAAGAAGCCCAGGCCCAGGCCCCCGGCAAGACGCTCACGCGCGACGAGGACGTGCTGGACACCTGGTACTCCTCGGCCCTGGTGCCGTTCTCCACCATGGGCTGGCCGAACCAGACCGAGGCGGCCGACGATGACTACAACCTCTACCTGCCCAGCTCGGTGCTGGTCACGGGCTACGACATCATCTTCTTCTGGGTCGCCCGGATGATCATGATGACCACGCACTTCACGGGCCGCGTGCCCTTCCGCCATGTCTACATGCATGGCCTGGTGCGTGACGCCCAGGGCAAGAAGATGAGCAAGTCCGAGGGCAACGTGCTCGACCCCGTGGACCTGATCGACGGCATCGACCTGGACACCCTGCTGGACAAGCGCACCCAGGGCCTGCGCCGCCCCGAGACCGCCCCCCAGGTGCGCAAGAACACGCAAAAGGAATTCCCCGAGGGCATTCCCGCCTACGGCGCCGACGCGCTGCGCTTCACCTTCGCGGCCCTGGCCTCGCTGGGCCGCTCCATCAACTTCGACAGCAAGCGCTGCGAGGGCTACCGCAACTTCTGCAACAAGCTGTGGAACGCCAGCCGCTTCGTGCTGATGAACTGCGAAGGCCATGACTGCGGCCTGCTGCCCCACACCAAGGAGCAATGCCAGGCCGGCGGCGAGTTCGCGGGCTACATGCAGTTCAGCCAGCCCGACCGCTGGATCACCTCGCAGCTGCAGAAGGTCGAGGCCGAAGTGGCCAAGGGCTTTGCCGAATTCCGCCTGGACAACGTGGCCAACGCGCTGTACGACTTCGTCTGGAACGAGTTCTGCGACTGGTACCTGGAAATCGCCAAGGTGCAGATCCAGACCGGCAACGAGGCCCAGCAGCGCGCCACGCGCCGCACGCTGATCCGCACGCTGGAGGCCATCCTGCGCCTGGCCCACCCCATCATCCCGTTCGTGACCGAAGCCCTGTGGCAGAAGGTCGCCCCGGTCGCCGGCCTGCCCGGCGAGTCCGTGGCCGTGGCCCGCTACCCCGAGGCCCAGCCCGAGAAGATCGACGAGGCCGCCATCGCCTACGTGGGCCGCATCAAGCAGATGATCGACGCCTGCCGCACGCTGCGCGGCGAGATGGGCGTGTCGCCCGCACAGCGCCTGCCGCTGCTGGCCGTGGCCAGCTCGGCCGACGAGGCACAGTTCCTGCGCACCAATGCCGCCGTGCTTCAGAACCTGGCCAAGCTCAGCGAAGTCAAGGTGTTCGACGACGAAGCCGCCTGGGCCGAGGCCGCCCAGGCCGCGCCGGTCTGCGTGGTGGGCGAGGCGCGCCTGGCGCTGTTCGTGGAGATCGACGTGGCCGCCGAAAAGGCCCGCCTGTCCAAGGAAGCCGCACGCCTGGAAGGCGAGATCACCAAGGCCAATGCCAAGCTGGGCAACGAGGCCTTCGTGGCCAAGGCACCTCCGGCCGTCATCGACCAGGAAAAGAAGCGCGTGGCCGACTTCGGCGCAACGCTGATCCGCATCCAGGAACAACTCGCCCGCCTGGGTTGAAAGATCCGTTTATGAGCACCCAGACCCGTGTCCGCAAAGCCGTGTTTCCCGTTGCCGGGCTCGGCACGCGCTTTCTGCCCGCCACCAAGGCCTCTCCCAAGGAGATGCTGCCCGTGGTGGACAAGCCGCTGATCCAGTACGCCGTGGAAGAGGCCTACGAGGCCGGCATCCGCGACATGATCTTCGTCACCGGCCGCAGCAAGCGCGCCATCGAGGACCATTTCGACACCGCCTACGAGCTGGAAAACGAGCTGGAGAACGCCGGCAAGCAGGCCATGCTGGAGCTGGTGCGCAGCATCAGCCCCGCCGACATGAACTGCCTGTTCGTGCGCCAGCCGCGCTCCCTGGGCCTGGGCCATGCCGTGCTATGCGCCGAGCCGCTGGTGGGCAACGAGCCCTTTGCCGTGCTGCTGGCCGACGACCTGATGGTGGGCGAGCCTGGCGGCCCGGGCGTGATGGCCCAGATGACCTCGGCTTTCCAGAAACAGGGCCGCTCCCTGCTGGCCGTGCAGGAAGTGCCGCTGGAGCAGACCAAGCGCTACGGCATCGTGGCCGGCGAGCCGGCCGGCGGCGCGCTGATGCGCATCGAGAAGATCGTCGAAAAGCCCGCGCCCGAGAAGGCGCCTTCGCGCATGGGCGTGGCCGGCCGCTATGTGCTGACACCGGCCATCTTCGAGGAGATCCGCAACCAGCCCAAGGGCGTGGGCGGCGAGATCCAGCTGACCGACGCCATCGAACGCCTGATGGCCCATGAAGCCGTCTACGCCTTCCAGTACCAGGGCAAGCGCTACGACTGCGGCAGCAAGGAAGGCTTTTTGCAGGCCACGGTGGAGCTGGCGCTGCAGCACGAGGACGTGGGCGCGAGCTTCCGCGAATACCTGCAGGGCCTGAGCATCTGAGGCCGGGCCTCGGAGCCGCCCCTGCCCCATGCAAAAGGCCTGCGAAAGCAGGCCTTTTTCTTTGGAGCGAGCCGCGTGCAGCCGCTCAGCGCCGGCGCAGGATGTGGATGAACTCCGCGCCCACGGTCTGCTGCTCCACCAGCTCATTGCCGGTCTGCTTGGCGAAGGCCTGGAAGTCGCGCAGCGATCCGGTATCCGTGGCCACCACCTTGAGCAGCTGGCCGCTGTCCAGTTCGGCCAGCGCCTTCTTGGCCTTGAGAATGGGCAGCGGGCAGTTGAGCCCGCGCGTGTCGATTTCCTTGTGAATTTCCATCGGATGCACCTCTTGAGCCTGGGATTCTAGGCGGCATCGCGGCTGAGGCCGGCAGCAGTGTCTTGATCGGCGCGACTCGCTTCAGCCTCCTGGGCCTGCTCGGCACGCTTCCAGAAGTCACGGATCACAGGATCATGCCCCCGGCTGCGCAGCCACTTGGCCAGCGCCATGCCCGTGCCCGAAGGCCAGGCCTGGACTTTCTCGGGCTCCAGCAGGCGGTATTCCAGCAGCTCGGGCGACAGCCGCACCTGGCCGCTGGCGCGCACATGGAAGGCGATGATCACCTGGTTCATGCGCAGGAACTCATGCACGCTGATCAGCTCCAGCGACTCGGCCTTCAGGCCGGTTTCCTCCGCCACCTCGCGCGCCACGCCCTCCTCGGGCGACTCGCCGGCCTCCATGAAGCCCGTGATCAGGCCGAAGACCTTCTCGGGCCAGGCCGCATTGCGCGCCAGCAGCACCTTGCCGTCCAGCTCCACGATGGCGGCCAGCACGGGCGTGGGATTGTTCCAGTGCGTCCAGCCGCACTCGGGGCAGCGCAGGCGCGATACATCGCCGCCGTCCTCGGCCTGGATCACCCACTGCAGGGGGGTGGCGCAGTGCGTGCAATAGCGGGTTTCATAGTGCATGGGGCTGTTCCTGGTTTTTTGCTGTCCTGGCTCAATGCAAACAGGAAGGCCCGCCGGAAGGCGGGCCTGTCGCTGTATCAGGCGGGGAAGACGCCCGTGGACAGATAGCGGTCGCCGCGGTCGCAGACCACGAAGACGATGGTGGCGTTGTTCTCGCGCTCGGCAATCTGCTGGGCCACCCAGCAGGCGCCGGCAGCCGAGATGCCGGCAAAGATGCCTTCCTCGCGCGCCAGGCGGCGCGCCATGTCTTCGGCATCGTCCTGGCCCACGAGCACGGTCTCGTCGATCAGCGAGGCGTCGTAGATCTTGGGCATGTATTCCTCGGGCCACTTGCGGATGCCGGGGATGCGCGAGCCCTCGGCCGGCTGGGCGCCCACGATGCGGATGGCAGGGTTCTTTTCCTTGAGGAACTTCGCCACGCCGGTGATCGTGCCCGTGGTGCCCATGGCGCTCACGAAATGGGTGATCTCGCCGCCGGTCTGCTCCCACAGCTCGGGGCCGGTGGTCTCGTAGTGGATACGCGGGTTGTCGGGATTGCCGAACTGGTCGAGCACCACGCCCTTGCCCTGGGCCACCATCTGGTCGGCCAGGTCGCGCGCGTATTCCATGCCGCCGCTCTTGGGCGTGAGGATCAGCTCGGCGCCATAGGCCTTCATCGTCTGGGCACGCTCGATGGACAGGTCCTCGGGCATGATCAGCACCATCCGGTAGCCCTTGATCGTGGCGGCCATGGCCAGCGCAATGCCGGTATTGCCCGAGGTCGCCTCGATCAGCGTGTCGCCGGGCTTGATGTCGCCGCGCTCTTCGGCGCGGCGGATCATCGACAGGGCCGGCCTGTCCTTGACCGAACCGGCCGGGTTGTTGCCTTCCAGCTTGCCCAGCACCACGTTGCCACGTTCCTGGCGAGACTGCGCACCGATGCGCTGCAATGCCACCAGGGGCGTGCGGCCGATGGCGTCTTCGATGGTCGGATAAATTTTCATAGCCTCACACTGTGCCATAATTCGCCCCTGCGCTAAGTAGCCCGGGTGGTGAAATTGGTAGACGCAGGGGACTCAAAATCCCCCGCCGCAAGGCGTGCCGGTTCGATTCCGGCCCCGGGCACCAGAGATTACGTAGCCGAAAAAGCAGTCCGCTGCTTTTTCGGCTATTTCTTTTCCGGCCGCTGTCTTCACAGTGTCCGCACACCCCTCCTTCCTGCACCAGCCCTTTTCAGCGGCTGCACTGCAATTCAAGGCCTCCAGCCTGACCAGATCCTGCGTCCTCATGCCTTGGGCGGGATAGCCCCTGCGCGCTTTCACCCGCACACCACCCAACCTGTGCACAACTTTGGCATCAAGCCACCGCCAAGGCGGAAACGGACTGCAATCAGGCGCATGTCCAGCCCGCCTCGAATCGCCCCCACCGCGGCCTGCCCCCTAGCCTTGCCCAGTGCGCGAAATCCGGCACCTTCCCTCTGAAAACCGGTATCTGCACCATCGCCATGCAGCCAATTTCCGGCGCGGTCACCAGCCCGGTGCGCCCGCTGCAAAAGCCTGGTAATGCCCATGAAAAAAGCCACCCTGGGGTGGCTTTATTTCTCCACAGAACCCTTGAACAACCCTGTGGATATTCAGTGAACAGCAAGTGAACGAGGCGTCCAAGTGCTTGCATTCACTGGCCGCAAGCTAGGCTGCCTGCAAATCAGGCAGCCCCTGAATCCAAGGGAAAACCCTTGGAACCGAGGTCACCTGTCGCGCCGCGCCTCAGGCATCGGAGCGGCGGATCTGGGCACGGCCCGCCGCCGTGATGTGCCATTGATGGCTGCTGTCCACTTCGACCAGTCCACGCTCGCGCAGCCTCTTGGACAGATGCTCGCGCGCCGCGCTTTCCAGCGATACGGGCTCGCCCATTTCCAGCTTCTTGAGCACTTCGAGTTCATCCACCGTCGGCTCGTACACGGGTGCGTGATATGTGGTTTCGGCCATCGCTACTCCTTCGCTATTCAAAGTCTCATGCCCCGGCACTGCCCAAGGCATGGGTCCCAACATAGCGTTGGCCGGGACGCCGCGCAATCGGTGTCCGCACCTTTTTTCGCGATGTGGGCGATGATGGCACGCTTTGCGGCGGCGTCCCACAGGTGCCAGGGCACTGCCCTGTCCGGGAAACGGGCAGCCCGCTCTCTTGCCGCCGCCCTCTGCTCTCCGCTCTTGCCATCTGCTCCAGGGATTCAGGTTTTCATGTTGTACGCCATCACCGCCTTGTTCGCCTTCCAGTTGCTGGGAGAGGCCATCGTCCAGCTCACGGGGCTGCCGCTTCCGGGAGCGCTCATGGGCACGCTGCTGCTGCTGGCGGCGCTGCTGCTGCACGGCCGCCTGCCCGAGTCGCTGGAGAAGGCCGCCGGCGTGCTGCTGCAGAACATGATGCTGCTGTTCATTCCCGTCATTGCAGGCGTGATGCTGGAGTTCGACCGGCTGTCGCGCGAATGGCAGCCCTTCGTGATCGCCTGCGTGGCGGGTGCAGCCATTACCTTCCTGGCCACGGCCTTCACCTTCCGCTGGTGCCTGGAGCGCCAGCGCGCCCGCGAGGCGGCCGCCAGCCAGGGAGACAAGGCATGAACGCGCTCACCACCCACTGGCACAGCGCCTGGCAGTCGCTGTCCGGCAATGCCTCCACCGCCCACCTGCCCTGGCTGGTGCTGACCATGGCCGTCTACCTGGCGGCCATGGCGCTGTACCGCCGAAGCGGCAACCATCCGCTCCTGATTCCCGTGTTCACGGCCGTCGTCGTCATCGTGGGCGTGCTGCTGGCCACGGGCACCTCCTATGCCAGCTACCGCAGCGGCGTCTCGCTGCTGGGACTGCTGATCGGCCCGGCCACCGTCGCGCTGGCAATTCCGCTGTACGCCCAGCGCGAGCGCATCCGCGCGCTGTGGCTGCCCATCAGCGTGGCGCTGGCCGTGGGCTGCGTGGTGGCGTTGCTGTCGGCACTGCTGATCGGCTGGAGCCTGGGAGCGACGGTGCAGACGCTGGTGGCGCTGGCGCCCAAGTCGGCCACCATTCCCATCGCCCTGCCCATGGCCGAGCGCTTTGGCGGGCCGGCCTCGCTGGCGGCCGTGGCCGTGGCCATCACCGGCATTGCGGGCACGATGATGGCGCCGCTGCTGATCCGCCTGGTGCGCAGCGATGACCCGGCCGTGCAGGGTTTTGCCCTGGGACTTACGGCCCACGCCATCGGCACGGCACGCGCGCTGCAGGTGAATCCGACCATGGGCGCCTTCTCGGCCCTGGCCATGGGCCTGAACGGCGTGGCCACGGCCGTGGTCATGCCGCTGTGCCTGGCCGTGCTGCCCTGGTTTTGAGCGCGATTGCGGGTTTTCCCCAGAGACACCCCCACAAGCCTGTGGACAAGCGCCGCCAGCAGCAAGGATAAGTCAGTTAAGTGACTGTCATCGTTGAACAATCCAAGGCCTGCTTAATTATCAGGCAGGCCGGTGCTCCCTGGCGCGCTGCTGCAGCCATGAAGAGAACACGCGCAGGGCGGGCGCGGGCTGGGCATCGGGCGCCAGGGCCGGGGTGACCAGGTAGTAGGCGCGGTTGCCGCGCAGCGGCTGGGGGCAGGCAATGATGAGGTCGCCGCGCGCCAGCTCCTGCTCGATCAGCATGGGCGGCATCAGCGCCACGCCCAGGCCCTGGCTGGCGGCCACGGCCAGCATGGAGAACAGCTCCAGCCGCATGCCATCCAGCGCGCGCGGCGCGGCCACGCCCATGGCATCGAACCACTGCTGCCAGCCGTAGGGCCGCGTGCTTTGCTGCAGCAGCGGCATCCGGGCCACGATGTCCGCCCCCACAGGCAGCCAGGCCCGGCCCGGCTCGCGCGCCTGGGCCGTGGCCAGCAGTTGCGGGCTGCACACGGGCACCACCTCTTCGTCCATCAGCCATTGCGCCTGCACACCGGGCCAGCGTGCCACCTGCTCGGGCGTGCCTGCATAGAGCGCAGCGTCGAACACGGTATCGGCAAACAGGAAGGGCCGCGTCTGCACATCGATGTGCACGGTGACCTCGGGATGCTCGCGCGCCAGCTGCGGCAGGCGCGGCAGCAGCCAGCGCGTGGCGAAGGTGGGCACGGCCGCCAGGTTGAGCGGGCCTCCCTCGCCCTGGTGGGCCATGATGTCCAGCGTGTCGCGTTCCAGGCCGTGCAGCCAGCGCGAGACCTGCTGGGCGTACTGCGTGCCGGCCTCCGTCAGCAGCACGCCGTGGCGCGTGCGCCGGAACAGCTGCACGCCCAGGAACTCTTCCAACGCAATGATCTGGCGCGATACCGCGCTTTGCGTGAGCGACAGTTCCTGCGCCGCACGCGTGTAGCTGATGTGGCGGGCGGCCGACTCGAAGCAGGCAAGGGCTTGGGTGGATGGCAGGGCTCTACGCATATTTCATGAATTCAATGCACTTCAGAGCCTCACATCATAGGGAATAACCCGCAACAACCCATTCATACATGCGTTTTACGCATTCATGGATGAACAAACATCGTTTGCGCCACGCGCAGGCCCGCTTCTAAGATGCGTCGCAACAACGCTCCATGGTCACAGCCTGCCCGGCTTTGGCATATGGCAGCGACCCGCCCTTGACCTCTTTGTTTTTTGGAGAAACCACGCCATGGCCCGCAACAGCTTCCAATGGGATGACCCCTTCCAGCTCGACCAGCAACTGAGCGAAGACGAGCGCATGATCCGCGACGCGGCCCATGCCTACTGCCAGGAGAAGCTGGCCCCCCGCGTGCTGGAAATGTTCCGCCATGAAAAGACCGACGTGAGCATCTTCCGCGAGATGGGCGAGCTGGGCCTGCTGGGCCCCACCATCCCCACGCAGTACGGCGGCGCGGGCCTGAACTATGTCAGCTACGGCCTGGTGGCACGCGAGATCGAGCGCGTGGACTCGGGCTACCGCTCCATGGCCAGCGTGCAAAGCTCGCTGGTGATGGTGCCCATCAATGAATTCGGCACCGAAGACCAGAAGAACAGGTACCTGCCCAAGCTGGCCAGCGGCGAGTTCATCGGCTGCTTCGGCCTGACCGAACCCGACCACGGCTCCGACCCCGGCAGCATGTCCAGCCGCGCCTACAAGGTGGACGGCGGCTACCGCCTCAAGGGCAACAAGATGTGGATCACCAACAGCCCCGTGGCCGACGTGTTCGTGGTCTGGGCCAAGGAAGTGACCGAGGACGGCCATGTGGGCGAGATCCGCGGCTTCATCCTGGACAAGGGCATGAAGGGCCTGTCGGCCCCGGCCATCCACGGCAAGGTGGGCCTGCGCGCCTCCATCACGGGCGAGATCGTGATGGACGACGTCTTCGTTCCCGAGGAAAACGCCTTCCCCGAAGTGCGCGGCCTCAAGGGCCCATTCACCTGCCTGAACAGCGCACGCTTCGGCATTGCCTGGGGCGCCCTGGGCGCAGCCGAGTTCTGCTGGCACACGGCGCGCCAGTACACGCTGGACCGCAAGCAGTTCGGCCGCCCCCTGGCCGCCAACCAGCTGGTGCAGAAGAAGTTGGCCGACATGCAGACCGAGATCACCCTGGGCCTGCAGGCCGCGCTGCGCGTGGGCCGCATGAAGGACGAGCACCAGAACGTGATCGAGATCACCTCGCTGATCAAGCGCAACAACTGCGGCAAGTCGCTGGACATTGCCCGCATGGCGCGCGACATGATGGGCGGCAACGGCATCAGCGACGAGTTCGGTGTGGCCCGCCACCTGGTCAATCTGGAAGTGGTCAACACCTACGAGGGCACGCACGATGTGCATGCGCTGATCCTGGGCCGGGCGCAGACCGGCATCGCAGCTTTTGCCAACTGACCCCCTGAGGCGCTTCGCGCCTTCCCCCTTCTCGCTTCGCGGAGGGGGACGACGCCCTCGCCGCGAGGCGGCTCTTGCTCGGCGTCCCTGGCCTGCTCCACGCCCATGTCACACGCTATGGGTGATGGAAGCTCAAGCCCAGAGCTGAACTACCAGCGGCATCGGGCGCGCTCATATTTCTTCCCTCTCATGTCCTCCACATCCTCCGCGCCGGCCGCATTGGCCGGCATCAAGGTGCTTGATCTTTCCCGCGTGCTGGCCGGGCCCTGGTGCACGCAGACACTGGCCGACCTGGGCGCCGATGTGATCAAGGTCGAGCGGCCCGTGGCCGGCGATGACACGCGCCACTGGGGGCCTCCGTTCCTGCCGCGCGACGATGGGCAGGCCACGCAGGAGGCCAGCTATTTCACGGCCTGCAACCGCAACAAGCGCTCGGTCACCATCGACATGTCCACCCCCGATGGGCAGCAGCTGATTCGCCAGATGGCGGCCGGGGCCGATGTGCTGGTGGAGAACTTCAAGGTCGGTGGCCTGGCGCAGTACGGGCTGGACTACGAAAGCCTCAAGGCGCTCAACCCGCGCCTGATCTATTGCTCGGTCACGGGTTTCGGCCAGACCGGCCCGTATGCCGAGCGCGCGGGCTACGACCTCATGGTGCAGGCCATGTGCGGACTGATGAGCATCACCGGCCATGCCGACGGGGCGCCCGGAGGCGGCCCGCTCAAGGTGGGCGTGGCTGTGATCGATGTCTTCACGGGCCTGTATGCCAGCAATGCCATCCTAGCCGCGCTGCATGCGCGCCAGGCCTCGGGCCGGGGCCAGTACATCGACATGGCCCTGCTCGACGTGGGCATGGCCGTGCTGGCCAACCAGGCCGCCGGCTTTCTGGCCACGGGCGAATCGCCGGGCCGCGCCGGCAACATCCACCCCAGCCTGGCGCCCTACCAGGACTTCGCCACGGCCAACGGCAACGTGCTGCTGGCCATTGGCAACGACGGCCAGTTCGCGCGCTTTTGCGCCGCCGTCGGCGAAGCCGGCTGGGCGCAGGACGAGCGCTTTGCCACCAACACCGCGCGCGTGCGCAATCGCCAGGCGCTGCTGGAGCGGATGGTGCCCCTCATGAAGACACGCGGCACGGCCGAATGGATTGCGCTGCTGGAAGACAAGGCCGTGCCCTGCGGCCCCATCAACACCATCGCCCAGGCCTTCGACGACCCGCAGGTGCGCGCACGCGGCATACGCGTCGAGCTGCCGCGCGAGGCCGGCGACGGCATCTCGCGCATCGCCGGCGTGGCCAGCCCCATGCGGCTGAGCGACACCCCGCCCGTGCTGCGCAGCGCACCGCCCTCCCTGGGCCAGCACACCGATGAAGTGCTGGGCGAGCTGGGCATTGCGCCCATGGCCATCCAGGCGCTGCGCTCGCGCGGCGTGGTGTGACGCGG
>NZ_JTKZ01000813.1:0-1865 GCF_000799035.1 Delftia sp. ZNC0008 | reverse complement strand
CTGGCCGCCGCCATGCCCGATGCTGCTGCAGCACCTGCAGCACCTGCAGCACCTGCAGCACCTGCATCCGTGGAAGCAGCCGCGCGGAAGGCGGCCACCAGCCAGGCCAACGACCTGCCCGAGCCGACCGATGCCCAGAAGGAGGCGGGCAACTACAAGAAGGGCCACGTCCGCCTGAACGGCCTGGACATCAGCATCGAGAACCCCGCCGGCAGCCGCCGCCGTCCAGAATGGCCGCCCCTGAAGAACCACTACGGCTACTTCAAGGGTTCTGTGGGCGCGGACAAGGACCATGTGGACGTGTTCATGACCGAGCGCGCGAGCGACCCGGACCTGCCGGTGTTCGTGGTGGACCAGGTGAACCGTGATGGCTCATTCGATGAACACAAGGTGGTGCTGGGGGCGGCCGACGAGGCCGGTGCGCGGAGCACCTACCTGGCCAACTATGAAAAGGGCTGGACGGGACTGGGCGCTATCACGCAGATGACGCAGGACGAATTCAAGGTCTGGGTGCGGGATCCGGCCGAGACCAAGAAGCCGGCGGGGAAGAGCGCGGCAGTCGCCGCGACCCATGCGCCAGACGAGTTCCCCCTGCGGGAGGCTGCTGCCAGCTATTCTGGCATTTCGCACCAGGGTACTACCCGAGCAAACGGCGACCGTGCGGCCTTCGAGACCTTCCTGGCCGGCCAGCGCGACGATGGCATGTCGGTGGCCAAGACCGAGGCCCAGAAGGCGGCCGTGGAAGCCGAAGTGCGTCAGCTGCGCCAGGAGTATTTGCAGCAGTACCGCATGCTGATGGGCGTGCGCTCCGGCACGTACAGCGGCTTCGTGGCAGGCCGCAGCGGCCTGAACTCCAAGCAGGCCGGCAACCGGAACAGCAGCCTGGATCGGGCCATGGAACGCTTTGCGTCCTGGGAGTCAGGGGCTGCTGGCCGAGCCCGTAGGGCCGCGCTGGCCGCACGCACACCCGCTGAAGTGCAGGCCGCACGGGAGGCAGCTGCCACGGCACGCCGGGAAAAGGACGCTGCACGGTTGGCCAAGGATCTTGCTCTGGTGGGCCGGGTTCTGGATTGGAAGAAGGGCGACCGTTCTGAATTTGCCAAAGGCACGACCCTGGTAGGCGTGAACAAGGACCGCGCGGGATACCCCAACAGCGTGCTGCTGGAGCCCGCTGACGGAACGCCCCTGACGGACAACAAGTTCGACTTGGCAGGGTTGTTTCGCCGCAAGGGCGAAAGCGTGCCCGAATCGCGCCAGCGCGTGCGTGACCTGGTGGACCAGGTGCGTGCGGAGCGTGCGCAAAACGGCAGCGAGACTGCCGAAGTCACGCCCAAGCGGCCTCGCGGGGTCCTGGCCAAGAAGGCCGCTGCCGAAGAGGCAGCCCGCGCCGACTACTTCACCCCGGGCAACATCGTGAAGGGCTACGGGGATAGCCATGTCCGCGTGGTTTCATACACGCCGGCCAATGTCGATGGCGTCTGGAGCGTGACGGTACGCCAGGTGGAGAAGCAGGGATCGGGCTGGCAGGACGTGCCGGGCGTGCGCGAACGCACCCATGCCACGCCGCCCAGCGCGCGCGAGCTGAAGGCCGGGCCGGTGGAGCGCACCGAGGAACTGCCGTTCCGCCGTGGCGAAACCGATGGCCAGGGCCTGACCGATGACCAGATGGCCAACCTGCTGCGCATCATGCGTCCCGAGCCGGCGGCGTTTTCCGATGCGGCGCGGGCCCAGGCCGTGCGCCAGGTGCGCGAGACAGTAGATGCCATCCGCAAGGGCTGGAGCAACGGCCCCGAGGTGGTGGTGGCCTTCGACATGTCCGACCCGGCTGTGCCGGAGGCGGCGCGGCGCGCGGACTTGCGACGCGG
>NZ_JTKZ01000265.1:0-4841 GCF_000799035.1 Delftia sp. ZNC0008 | reverse complement strand
GCTGCGCAATCCAGCCTGCCAGTGCCGGGCTGGCGGCCGCGCCCAGGCCCTGCAGCGTCATCACGGCGCCCAGGCCCGCGTTGACGTGGCCGGTGCCGCGCAGCGTCTGCGCGACCAGGCCCGGCAGGGCAACGCCCAGCAGCCCGGCGCCCACGCCGTCCAGCACCTGCACGGGGATCAGCGCCCAGTCGGAGTCCCAGGTGGCGGCGACCAGGCCGCGCAGCGGCAGCGACAGCAGGGCCGCCTTGACCAGCAGCCAGTAGCCGCTGCGCTGGGCGTGGCGCCCGGCGAGCAGGGCCATGGGGATCATGACCAGTTGCGCCACGATGATGGTCAGCGCCGTGAAGCCGCTGGGGTTGGCATGGCCGCGCGCCACGGCGGCCTGGCCCAGCAGCGGCAGCATGGCGGCATTGCCCAGGTGGAACAGCAGCATGGCCACGGCCAGCACCCGCAGCGCCGGCGTGCCCGTGAGCACGTGCAGCAGGCCGGGGGCGCAAGGCCCGGCCTGCTCTGGGGGCGGCGTGCCTTGCGGGGTTTCATCCAGCCGCATCAGCGCCAGGCAGGCCAGCGATGCGCAGCCCATCAGGGCCATGAGCACGAAGACGGAAGGCAGTCCCCAGCGCAGGCCCATGGCCCCCGCCAGTGCGGCCGTGGCCACGTTGCCGGCGTGGTTCCAGGCTTCGTTGATGCCCAGTTGCCGGGGCAGGTCCGCATGGCCGGTGATCTGCAGCGTGATGCCCAGCAGGCAGGGGGCGATCAAGGCCGCGACCACGCCGGTGATGACCTGCGATGCCGCCGTCACGGCCAGCGACGGTGCGATCCAGATGGCCAGGTTGCCCGCCAGCAGCAGGGCGATGGCCCCTGCCAGCAGCCGGCGCTTGCGGCGCGAGGCATCGACCAGCGCGCCCAGTGGCGTGGTGGCCAGCATGCCCGCGATGCCGCCCAGGGCCATGACGTAGCCGATGTCGTCCAGCCGCCAGCCCTGGGCGAGCAGGAACACGCCCAGGAAGGGGCCCAGGCCGTCGCGCACATCGGCCAGGAAGAAGTTGAGCCCCGGCAGCCAGCGCCGCGCATGGTGGTGTGTGCGGTGCATGGCGGCTTCCTTCAGCGCAGGGGGCCCTTGAACACGAAGAAGGCGCCCAGGCAGATGAAGCCGAAGCCCACCAGGTGGTTGAGGGTGAGCTTCTCGCCCAGGTAGAGCACGGAGAAAACGGCGAAGACCACCAGCGTGATCACCTCCTGGATGGTCTTGAGCTCGGCCGCGCTGTAGACCTCATGGCCGAGCCGGTTGGCAGGCACGGCGAAGCAGTACTCGGCCAGCGCGATCAGCCAGCTCACCAGGATGACGAGGTACAGCGGGCGGTTCTCGAACTTCAGGTGCCCGTACCAGGCGAAGGTCATGAAGACGTTGGAGATCAGCAGCAGCAGGACGGGGGCGATCTTGGGGGACATGGCGGGTTCGGTGAAAGCGGGAGAGCAGGGCAGCAGGGAAGCAGGAAACCAGGAAGGGGCAGGAACCCGCCCGGCCCCGGGGACCGGGCGGTGGCGTCAGCGCGCGCGGTCGTACAGCGGCTGCAGGTCCGACAGGCTGGCACCCATGCTGATGGCCTCCAGCGAGGTGCCGTGCGCGTTGCGCGTGCCCAGGCCCGAGGCGGCAAACAGCTGCCCCGGCTGCAGCGGCTGCTGCAGCGCATGGGGGGCAAAGCGCACGATGGCGCCGTCGGACAGGATGACGCCGTTGGCATCGCCGCGCGGGCCGGTGAGAACAGCCTCGATGCGGCCCTGGGCCTGCTGCGTCTGCAGTCCGGCCATGCGCAGGTGCGGGGGCATGGGGCGGGCGCGGCCGGGCTCCGGTGGCTGGTCATACACGGTCTGGCCGGTGGCGGTGTTCACGATGGCGTCGGCCTTGACCGCACCACCGGCCTCGCTGCGGCCGATGATGCGCACCGTGTCGCCCACCTTCACGGCGGTCGTCAGCGCATCGGCCATGTGGGGCGGGAACCGGACCACCGTGCCGTCGGTCAGGCGCAGCCCGTCCACTTCCCCGTAAGGGTTGGTGAGCAGCCGGGCGACTGGGCTCTCGAGCACGGCCTGCGCGTGCGGCATGGCCGCGTGGGGCGCGCCGGGGCCGTGGGCAGGCAGGGGCGGGGCGGCATGCGCGTTCAGTGCGCTGGCACCCAGCCACAGGGCGGCGGAAGAAAGGGTGAGACGGGTCATGATGGCTCCTGGGTTGGCGATGGACATGCACAGTCCAATGCAAGCGCCATGCCATCCGGAAACCTCATGAAATCAAGGGCTTGCGGTCGCTGATGCGGGCCATGTGTCCGAGATGGCGACAGGGGGTGTCACCCATTCGGACACCGCAGGCGGCGCCTGTGCCCGCTGCTGCCTCAACCCAGCCCGAACTCCGCGAGCTTGCGGTACAGCTGCTGGCGCGACAGGCCCAGGCGGCGTGCGGCCTCGGCACGGTTGCCCATGGTTGCGGCCAGGGCGCGCGTGACCATTTCACGTTCCAGCTGGGCGACGGCGGGGGCCAGCGGCCCGTTCCAGTCGATGGCGGGGCCGTTCGCCGCCGCAGGCTGCAGGCCGATGTGCTCGGGCCCGATGACCGGCCCGGGGCACAGCAGGGCCGCACGCTCCATGGCGTTGCGCAGCTCGCGCACGTTGCCGGGCCAGTCGTGCGCCAGCAGCAGGCGCGCGGCGTCGGCCCCCAGGCGCTTGGGCGAGGCGCCACCGCCTTGGCGCAGGAAATGCTCGGCCAGCAGCAGCACGTCGCCCAGGCGCTCGCGCAGCGGCGGCAGGTGCACGGGCACGACCTGGAGCCGGTACCAGAGATCCTCGCGAAAGCGCCCCTGCCTGACGGCGTCCGGCAGGTCGCGGTGCGTGGCCGCGATGATGCGCACGTTCACGGGCAGCGCCCGGCTGGCGCCCACGGGCGTGATCTCGCGCTCCTGCAGCGCCCGGAGGATCTTGGCCTGCGTGGGCAGCGGCATGTCGCCCACCTCATCGAGGAACAGCGTGCCGCCCTGCGCCTCGCGAAAGCGCCCGGCGCGGTCGCTGACGGCGCCCGTGAAGGCGCCCTTCACATGGCCGAAGAGTTCGCTTTCCATCAGGTCTGCCGGAATGGCAGCGCAGTTGACGGCCACGAAGGGGCGTTCCGCCCGGACGCTGTTGCGGTGCAGGGCGCGTGCCACCAGTTCCTTGCCCGTGCCGGTCTCGCCCAGCACCAGCACGGTGGCGTCGCTGTCCGCCGCCAGGCCGATGCGCTTGAAGACCTGCCGCATGGCCTCGCTGCCGCTGACCAGTTCACCATCGTCATGCATCTGCGGCTGGTCGGCTTGGCCGTCCCCGCAGTCCTGGGCCGACCCTGCGCCTTGCAGCGCGCGGTCCAGGGCCTCAACCAGGGCGGTGCGGGCGATGGGTTTGGTCAGGTGGTCGAAGGCGCCCAGGCGCATGGCCTCGATGGTGTTGCCGCCGCTGGCGTAGGCCGTGAGCATGATGCAGGGCGCCCGCGAGAGGCCGCGGGCCTTGCGCAGGAAGGCCAGGCCGTCCTCGCCCGGCATGCGCAGGTCCACGATGGCCGCATCCACGGACCCGGCCTGCAGGATCTGCAGCCCCGCCGCCACGGTCGGGGCCTGGCTGACCCCATGGCCCAGGTCGCCGAGCATCTCGGCCAGGCTTTCACGGAAGGCCGTGTCGTCGTCCACGATCAGGATGCGGGCCATGGAAATTCCATTTCTATGCGGGTGCCTTGTGCAGTCTTGCCTTGTGCAGTCTTGGCCAGGGCGATCCGGCCGCCGTGGGCCTGGACGATTTCGCGCACCAGCGCCAATCCCAGCCCGGTGCCGCCGGGGCGTGCGGTGGTGAAGGGCTCGAACAGCGTGTCGCGCAGTTCGGCCGCGATGCCGGTGCCGTCATCGGCAATCCACAGCCGCAGGCAGCCTTTGGCGTCCCGGTCCGCGCCCAGTTCCACCCGGCCGCCGTCCGCCGTGTGCGCCAGGGCGTTGAGCAGCAGATTGTCCAGCGCGCGGGCCATCTGTGCGGGGTCCAGCAGCGGGCGGCGCCCTTCCCGCAGGTCCCGGGCAAGGCCGGCGGACACCGCCGTTGCCAGCTGCACGCCGCTGGCCTGGGCCATTTCTGCATGGGCCTGGAGCCTTTCGTCCAGCAGCTGCTGCAGGTCCACGGGCTCCGGGTGCACGCGGAAGGGCTGGGTCAAGGCCAGCAGGCTCGATACCAGGTCTTCCAGGCGCGCGGTCTGTGCCAGCACGGCCTCCAGGGCGCCCTGGCTGCGGGCCTGCCGCAGTGGCTCGGGCGCGGCCAGGGCGTTCTCGGCCTTCATGCGCATGGTGCCCAGCGGGTTGCGGATCTCGTGCGCCAGGCCGGCCGACAGCCGGCCCAGGGTGGCCAGCCGTTCGGCGCCGAGCAGTTGCTGCTCCATCTGTGCCGACTGCCGCTGCCAGCGCCGCAGCATTCTGCCCAGCCACAGGCCCGAGACCAGGACCATGCCCAGCAGCAGGCTGACGGCAAGGATGAGGGGGTTGACCACGTCGGCGCTGATCAGGGGGACGCGCATCAGCGTCCAGGCCACCAGGGCGGGCGCATCGGCCTGGGCCGGGCAGGCGGCAAAGACCACCGCCTCGCGCAGGCCGGGGCGCAGGTCGGTCACCAGCCCGGCGCTGTCCCGTGCGCGCTGGGCGGTGGAGGCGATGCGCTCCATCTCCGCACTGGGCGCATCGCGCTTGATGCCCGAGCCGTCATAGGTGGGAAACGCATAGGCCACCACGCCAGGGCCCTCGTGCCAGAAGCCGCCCTCCATGCCGGGGCGCTCGCGCAGCACGCGG
>NZ_JTKZ01000569.1:0-1215 GCF_000799035.1 Delftia sp. ZNC0008 | reverse complement strand
GCAGCACCATGACAGGGAAACGGGGCTGTATTACAACCGGCATCGGTATTACGATCCGGTGGTGGGTAGCTATATCAATCAGGATCCTATTGGGTTAAGCGGCGGCATGAATAAGAGTATCTATCCATTGATTCCATTGCAAAAGATTGACCCACTAGGTTTATGGGCTTCCCAGAAAGGCGCATACGTGCATCAAAGAGCCGGTTATTTGGTTTTTGGCAAAGAGATAAGTCAATCACAATTGTCGGCCGTCGCAAGAGGTCATGTGTGGGCCGATAGCGCTGAGCACCAAACGCCGGAGTTTAGTCATATGCACGCGATGCGACGCCCCGGTCAGACCAAAGCAGAGGCATGTGCCACCACAAATAAATTTATAAAAAATGAAGCGCAGAAAGCGCTGAACGCCAAAAAATCTGGCGATATGGACTCAGCACTATTCCATTTCGGCGCGGCATTGCACACTATACAAGATGCGACGTCCCCATCTCACTCGGGTTTTCAACTGTGGACTGGACAAGAGAGTGCTGCGGAAATTCTTATTCATATAGGCAAGGAATCGATTGTCCCCAGTAAGGATAGCCCTCTATTTGAGGCCACAAAGAAAGCGTGGGAAGCATTTAAATCCAGCGACATAAATGGATTCACCTGCCCCTGTAAATAAAATGAGGAATTACAGTTTTATAGCATGCACAGCATTTATGTGGCCCGTTACCTGCTGGGCATCAGGCGATATATCTGCCATCTATTTAATTTCAGTAGATACGCTGGTTTTTATATTCTCAATATATTGCGCAACAAAAATCAAATGTACGAAGAATAAAGTATATGCAATGGCATATATTTTTCTTCTATTTCTTTTTAAGAGCATTATTAATTTAAAAATACCTTTTGTTGATAATAAGTTTTCCATAATAACATCAACTTGTATTTTTGTTATAGCAAGTGTTTGCATCATCATCCGTTTCAAGAAATAGTATATATACAAAATATACTATGGAAAGCTCCGTCTAAAAATGGTGATAATAAAAGCGCCACGGCGCACAGCACAAAGCAAGTTCAGTTAAATGAAGCTTAACTTCAAGGGCAGGAAAAGAATGGCAACGGCGCATCGTCATTCCCTGCCATCCATGTGCCCATATGGGCACGCCAATGGCCCTGACCGACCAACGGGGGCTAGTCGCCTGGGCGGCCAAGCTGGACCCCTGGGGCAATGTG
>NZ_JTKZ01000022.1:0-5407 GCF_000799035.1 Delftia sp. ZNC0008 | reverse complement strand
CGACAGGCCAGCGGTGATGCCAGCCACGATGCCCGCCACATGAAAGCCGCCGCAGACCACCAGGCAGCGCCCGCCTTCGGCCAGGGCCTCGCGGACCTGGGCGGCCATGTGGGCCTCGCGGGCCCTGTCTTCGGCATCAGGGCCCGCGCCGCCCGCTGCCTCGTCCCGCTCGCGCAGCAGCTGGCTGAAGGCCAGCACGCCGGCAAAGTACGCCTGGGGCGAGGCGTCCTCATTGCCCGATTCGTAATGCCGGTCCCACCATTCGTCGAAGTCGCGGCAGCCGCCGGCCTGGATGAGGCCGGCCAGCACGTCGGGCGCGCGCCGCGAGGGCTCGTCGGCCAGCAGGGGTTCGGGCGCGCAGGCGAAGTAGTCCAGCTGCGCGGCCTGGACCAGCCGCGCCGCATAGGGCAGGTCGATGAAGCGCACATGGCTGCGCAGCCGCACCGCCTCGCGCAGGGCCACCCATTCAGGAGAGAAGGCCGCAAAGGGCACATAGCAGCGGCAGCGCCAGTCGTCCTCCAAAGCGCCATTCGCGCCATTCGTTTCATGTGCGCCATCGCCGCCTGCCACGGTCGCCTGCAGGTAGGCCGCCAGCGGCGGACGCGCCTGGGCGTGCTGCAGCGCAGGCAGCAGCGCATCGAGCTCGCCCGGGCCTTCGATCAGCACGTGGCTGGGCTTGAACTCGCGCATCAGCGCGCGCAGGTGGTGGGCGCAGCGCGGGCTGTGGTGGCGCACGGGCACCAGGCGCAGCTGCGGCAGCGGCGCCAGCCAGGCGGCAGCGTCAGTGCTCACGGCCGCCTGCGACAAAGTCCTGCCAAGCCGGCTGCCCTGCACGCTGGCGTGCCACCACGCGCAGGTATTCGGCGAAGCGGCGGCGGTCCTCGTCGTCGTCCTTGATCACCGTGCCCAGCAGGTGGCGCGCCAGGTGGGCCGGACCCACGCGCTCCTGCCCGAAGTACCAGCACTGGCAGGCGGCGTTGAAGGCCACGTCGATGGCCTCGGCCGTGGACAGCACGGTGCCCGGCCGCTCCACGGCCGTGCCCTCCACGCTGCCGCTGCGCAGCTCCTGGAAGGCCGTGGCCAGCAGGGCCAGCACATCGGGCGCGACGGTGGTGCCGATGCGCTGCTGCGCCAGTGCGCGGCCCACCTCCTGCCCTATCAATGCGGCCTGCGCGGCCACGCCTTCGAGCGGGCGCATGGTCTCGAAGTTGAAGCGGCGCTTGAGCGCGGCCGACATCTCGTTGACGCCGCGATCGCGCAGGTTGGCCGTGGCAATCACATTGAAGCCCGGCCGTGCCAGTAGCCAGGGCTGCTCGTGCTTGAGTTCGGGAATCTGCAGCAGCCGGTCGGAGAGCACGGGCACCATGCAGTCCTGCACTTCGGTGGAGCAGCGCGTGATCTCCTCGAAGCGCAGCAGCCGCCCTTCGCCCATGGCGCGGTGCAGCGGGCCGGGCACCAGGGCCTCGGGGCCGGGGCCGTCGCGCAGCAGCAGGGCGTAGTTCCAGCCATAGCGGATCTGCTCCTCCACCACGCCGGCACCGCCCTGCACGGTGAGCTTGCTGTCGCCGCTGATGGCGGCGGCCAGCAGCTCGGACAGCAGGGACTTGGCCGTGCCCGGCTCGCCCACCAGCATCAGGCCGCGCTGGCCGGCCAGGGTGACGATGGCGCGTTCGACCAGGGCATCGTTGCCGTGGATCTTGCGCGCGATGGCCGGCCCGCCGCCGTCAGGTTCCGCACCGCCCAGGATGAAGCGCCGAACGGAGCGCGGGCTCAGGCGCCAGCCGTCGGGGCGCGGGCCCTGGTCGGCGGCCTGCAGGGCCGCAAGTTCCTGGGCGTGGGCCATCTCGGCCGGCAGCCGCTGGGCGGCAGGTTCCGGGGTGGGCGCTGCCATGCGTTTGGTGGCCATCAGTCGCTCTCCTTGGTGCCGGCCGATTTGGCGGCGATGGCCGCGAACTGCGCCATCAGCGTGGCCTGCAGCGCGCGCGGCCACTGCTGCGGCTGCAGCCGGGGCCAGCGGCCATCCTCGCCGCGGTGGCTGCTGTCATAGACCACGGCGTGGGCGATGTCCACGCGGTGGTCCAGTTCCATGAACGGCATGTAGCGCCCGTGGTGAAGCTCGATGTACAGCTGCGGGCCCGCCCGGTCCAGCCTGTGCTCGTAGATGCCGGGGCCGTCTTCCACGGGGCCAGGGCGGTAGTTCCACTTGGCCAACAGGCCGGACAGCGCGCCCTGGCGTATCTGCAGCGGGCCGGCAGGGTGCAGGGCATGGTTCTTCCACTGGCTGGCGTCGGGCAGTTGCGCACCCGCGCCCAATTGGTCGATCAGCGGCTGCAGCTCGTAGTCGGCCAGGCAGGTGCGCCAGGCCTCAACCTCGCCCGCTGCGGCATCGACCGGATGCCAGAGCAGCACCTGCGCATCGTCGGGCAGCTCCACGGCATCGTCTGCGGCATCGAGCAGGGAAAAGTCCTCGGCAATGCGAAAGCTGGCGCCCTGCTCCAGCCGCCAGATCAGGGTGCGGCCCATGATGCGCAGCAGGGGATGCTGCAGGAACAGGCGGCGCCAGCGCGGGACGGACCAGCGCTGTCCCGTCATGAAGGCGGTACCCATGCGCGGCGCCTGCTGCCTGGCGATGGCCTTGACGCCGGCGGCAACGGTCTTGAATTCGGCCTGTGCCGCATTCCACTGAAGGCGCAGCGATTCGTCCTTGAGCGCAGGCAGGGTCTTGGAGGCCTTGCCATTGTCACCCACCACGCGCAGGCTCAGGTCGCCCTGCAGCTGCAGGCGGTAGCGCTGCGGGCCCACCTCCAGCACCAGGCCTTCGCCGCCCAGGCCGAAATCGGGCGTCAGTTCGTCATACAGCTCGATCAGGCTCAGGCCGCGCCGCTGGGCGGCTGCCTCCAGCGCGTCATGCGCTGCCGCAATCACCAGGTCCTTGAGCTTGCGCGAGGTGGACAGGGTCTGGACCTGGGACAGCGCGTACAGCGTGTCCAGCGCACCGAGCTGCTCCACGGCGATGATGGCGCGCAGCTTCTTGCTCCAGCCCCAGGCCTTCACGGCGGCCACCAGGGTCTGCACCAGGCGGTCGTCGACATGGCCGTTGGCCAGTCGCAGCGCCCAGCGCGCCTTGGGCTCGCCCTCCAGGGCCACCCAGGCATCGACCAGGTGCAGGGACAGCTGGGCGCGGCTTTCGGCCGGCACATGGGCCAGCAACTGCTCCACCAGCGGCGGCAGCTCTTCCTCGGCCGTGGCCACCAGATGCAGCACGATGCGGGCCGCATGCCCGGACAGCGGCGCGAACAGGGCCAGGGTATCTGGCTGGTCATAGGCCTTGATGCTGCTGGAAAAGCGCTTGAAGCGCGCCACGCGGGCCTCCAGTGCGTCAAGCGGCACCCTGCCACCCTCCCCCTGCGCCACGGTCAAAGCACCCGGCACTGGCACACCCAGGGCCAGCAGCCGGCCCTCGACCATGCTTTCGGAGCCCAGGTCCAGGCCCGTGCGCAGCAGCGCCTGCAGCAGCGGTGCGACCCCGGGATCGGGGTGGACCAGCAGGATGTCGCGGCAGGCCAGCTGCATCGCCTTCTCGCGCCGCTGCAGCCAGGCGTTGGACTCGAAGACAGCGCCTACGGCCTGCGCATCCAGTCCCTGCATGAAGCGCGCCACCGCTTCGCGCAGCGCCCGCGAGCTGCTGGCAGCCAGCAGTTCGCCCAGCAGGGGCAGCCGGGCATGCAGCATGGCCGGGTCCAGCTGCGCCAGCAGCGGGGCCAGTCGCACGGTGGGAATCTCGCGCAGGTAGTCGGGCTGCTCGGCCAGCATCTGGTTGAGCAGGCCGATGAAGGGCTCGATCCGCGATTTCTGCAATATGCAGCGCAGCAGATGGGGCAAAAGCTCCGGGTAGCGTGCCTTCCAGATCTGCTGGGCGACCACCGCATCGAAGTGGTACTTGGGCTGCCATCCTTCGATCCAGGCGACGAAGGGCGCGGAATCCTCCCGCACCAGGCGGTCGAAAATGGGGATGAAGTAGTCGGCCGGCTCATGGTCCGCCCTGCCCAGCAGCATGTTGACCAGTTCCAGGCGCCGCTGGGCGTCGGCGCCCAGGTCCCAGCGCAGCGCGATCAGGCCCGGGTCTTCGTTGATGGGCTTGTCGTCGAACCAGTCGGGATGGCGGCGGTAGAAGTCGTACCAGGGCGCGCAGCGCTGCGGGTGCGGAACGTCGCTGTGCCGCGTCATGTAGACATCGCGGATGTCGGCATAGAGCGCGCCGCCGCGCTCGGCCAGCTCCATCAGGTCCTGGTCGTCCAGGCTGCCCAGCAGCAGCTTCCAGTCGGCTCTGTCATACCCGCCACCGGACTGGACGTTCAGCTCTGCGGCCCAGTCCAGCAGCTGCATCACCCGTTCACGGCTGATGCCCGGGTACCAGAGCCAGCCGAACATGTCCAGGATGCGGATCTCACGGTAGTCGTTGTCGCCGTCCGGCGCAGGTGGACGGGCCAGGCTGGCGCGCGCCATCTGCTCGAACTCGGCCGCAAGCTCGGGGCTGTGGCGTGGAATGTCGCCGTCCAGGCTGCCGTCGATCCTGCGCCCGAAGGGGATGGTCTGCCGCGCGAAGGCCAGCCACAGGTCATGGTCATGGGTCCAGGGCAGATCGAAGTTGCCCAGGGCGCGGATGGGGTTGGAATAGTCGTCGAAGGCCTTGCGCGTGAAGGCGCCCACTTCGTCATGCCGGCCCGCGCGCATGCGGCTGGCCAGCACCTGGACCAGTTCGGCGGGTGGCAGCGAGGCGCTCAGTTCCTCGAGCGTGGCCTGGTCGGTGTGTTCTAGGGTCGAAGAGTTCATGGAGTCAGGGGTTCTGGAGGGAGTCAAACCTGGGCTGCAGCCGCGCCCGCAGCGCGCGAGGCCAAGGCCTGGAGCATGGCGCACAGCGATGCCTGCAGCGGCAGCGGCCATTCGGCCGGGGGCAGCAGGCGGTCGGCGGCCATGTCGCGCAGGGCAAAGCCTTCGATGTCGATCTCATGGCCGGGCTCGTAGTACGGCATGGCCGCGCTGTGCAGCAGTTCCACGCGCCAGCGCTGCACGGCAAAGTCCCGCAGGTGCAGGTAGATGCCGGGGCCATCGCACACGGGGCCGGCATGAAAGCGCCATGGCCCTGCCAGGCCGTCCAGCGCCTGCTGCGTGAGCCGTATCGGTGCCAGGGGCTGCAGCAGTTCCTGCTGCCACTGGCTGGCCAGCGGCAGGTCGGCGGGCGCATCGACCTGCTCGATCAGGGCCTTGAGGCCGTAGTCGGCCAGGCATTCGCGCCACTGCGCACGCTCCTGTTCGGTGGCCTGCGCGGGGTGCCACAGGGCGATGCGGCCCTCGGCCGGCAGTTGCACCGCGTCGCTCTCGGCATCGACCAGGGACAGGTCCTCGG
>NZ_JTKZ01000302.1:0-829 GCF_000799035.1 Delftia sp. ZNC0008 | reverse complement strand
CCGCGTCTTCGAGGTCACGCCCGGCCCGGACAGGCCCTTCACCGTGGACTCCGGCGCCAGCCGCGTCCGGGTGGTGGGCACCGCGTTCAATGTGCGCGCCGGGCCGCCGCGGCTGGTGGTGAAGGTGCTGGAGGGCAAGGTGCAGCTGCGGCCCGAGCGTGACCGGGCCGGTGGCGATGTCCTGCTGCTGGCGGCAGGCGCGGGCGTGGCTGTGGACGGCGCCGGCCGGCACAGCACCGTGGTGGCCGATGCGGACAGCGTGGGCGACTGGCGCACGGGCCAGGTGCGCTTCAGCGGCACGCCGCTGGCGGAGGTGGCGCAGGAGCTGTCGCGCTATCTGGGTGCGCCCGTGGAGCTGGGCGACGAGTCGCTGGGCCGCCTGCGTGTCTCGGGCCTGCTGGCCACGGCCGCGCCCGAGCGCTTTGTGCGCGCGCTGCCGGCCTTGATTGCGGTGCGCGTGCAGCCGCGCAACGGCGGAGGTTGGCTGATCGTGCGGGGATGAATCGAAGGACGTGAAACAATTTGTTTCAAATTGGTGGCCAACCCCAGGTTCCAGCTTTGCACCGGTTTTGGCTTCTATAGGGGCAGGGGCGTGGATTTTCCAGGCCCGCACGGCTGCCAGCCAAGGACCACCGAGGGCGCTCGTCCCTCACGCCCCAGCCAACGGCCGCAACACCTGACGCGCATGCGCGGGTGGGCTGGCATGGCTTGTCCGACGCGGTTCCTGATCGCCCGCGACGGCTGCCTGCGGCCTGCCCGTCGCGTGCCCGTGCAACGGCACAGCAACGGAGTGGCAATGAGAGCGCAAGAAGCAGCAGGCAGGGAATTC
>NZ_JTKZ01000780.1:0-7097 GCF_000799035.1 Delftia sp. ZNC0008 | reverse complement strand
GCCGAGGGTGCGCGCGCCGCCTATGAGGCGGGCGCCGGCGTGCTCGAAATTCCCAAGCCCGTCCTGCCGCGTGTCGAGGACCTGCAGATTCCCGCGCGCGATGGCGCCTTGCTGCCTGCGCGGCTCTATGCGCCCGTGGAGCGCAGCCAGACGCCGGCCACGGGCCTGCCCGTGCTGCTGTACCTGCACGGCGGCGGCTTCACCGTGGGCAGCGTGGCCACGCACGACGTGCTGTGCCGCCAGCTGGCCCATCTGTCGGGCGCCATGGTGGTCTCGCTGGACTATCGGCGCGCGCCAGAGCACAAATTCCCCACGGCCCACAACGACGCCTGGGATGCGCTGCAATGGCTGGCTTCGCAGGGCGCCTTGCTGGGCGCCGACCCTGCACGCCTTGCCGTGGGCGGCGACAGCGCGGGCGGCACGCTGGCCGCAGCCTGCGCCATCCATGCGCGCGATGCAGGCCTGAAGCTGGCCCTGCAACTGCTGATCTACCCGGGCACGACGGCCCACCAGGACACCGACTCGCACCGCCGTTTCGCCCACGGGCTGGTCATTGACGAGCCCGCCATCACCTGGTTCTTCGCCCAGTACCTCAACAGCCCTGCCGACCGCGAGGACTGGCGCTTCGCCCCGCTGCTGGCGCCTGACGTGGACGGCGTGGCCCCGGCCTGGATAGGCCTGGCCGAATGCGACCCGCTGGTGGACGAGGGCGTGGAATACGCCGACAAGCTGCGCATGTCGGGCGTGCCCGTGGATCTGGAGATCTACCGGGGCGTGACCCATGAATTCGTCAAGATGGGCCGCGCCATTGCCGAAGCGCGCCGTGCACATGCCGACATGGCGCGCGCCTTGGCCGACGCCTTTGCGGCCTGAGAGCCAGGGCACCCAAGACACCCAAGACAACAGGAGAGAAAAACCCATGCAACGCCAAGATTTCCGCACGCTGCAACGCATCGAAGTGCGCTGGTCCGAAGTGGACGCCCAGAAGATCGTCTTCAACGCCCACTACCTGATGTACGCCGACGTGGCCGTCACCGACTACTGGCGCCAGCTGGGCATGCCCTATGAGTCATCCTTCGCGGCCCTGGGCGGCGAGCTGTTCGTCAAGAAGGCCACCACCACCTACCACGCATCGGCCACGCTGGGCGACGTGCTGCATGTGGGCATACGCTGTGCCAGGCAGGGCAATACCTCGCTGTTGTTCGAGGCCGGCATCTTCCGCGGCATGGAACTGCTCAACACCGTGGAACTGGTCTATGTGTTCGCCGATGCCACCACGCGCCAGCCGCTGCCCGTGCCGCAGCAGCTGCGCGACGTGCTCACCGCCTATGAGGCCGGCCAGAGCGTGGTGCGTGTG
Organism: Delftia sp. ZNC0008; assembly: GCF_000799035.1. Taxonomy (NCBI): domain Bacteria; kingdom Pseudomonadati; phylum Pseudomonadota; class Betaproteobacteria; order Burkholderiales; family Comamonadaceae; genus Delftia; species Delftia sp. ZNC0008. The sequence continues at coordinate 5,740 of NZ_JTKZ01000780.1, read as the reverse complement.
GCATCGGGCAGCTGGAACGACCTGGGCCGCGACGCCGAGCGCCTGCGCCTGGCCGTGTTCGTGCACGAGCAGGGCGTGCCGCGCGAGATCGAGATCGACGAGTTCGACCCCGTGGCCCGCCACGCCGTGGTCTACAACGGCCTGGGCCAGCCCATTGCCACCGGCCGCCTGGTCAGCGACAGCCCCGGCGCGGGCAGGATCGGCCGCATGGCCGTGGACCGCAGCGTGCGCGGCGGCCGCTGGGGCCGCATCGTGCTGGACAGCCTGGTGGAGGCCTCCCGCCAGCGCGGCGACCGCGAAGTCGTGCTGCACGCGCAGCGCCATGCCGAGTCGTTCTACCTGCGCGCGGGCTTCACGCCCGAGGGCGAGCCCTATGAAGAGGCCGGCATTCCCCACATCACCATGAGGAAAGTGCTCACCGCCTGAGCTGCAGGCAGCTCAGGCGGTGCAAGGCCCAAATCTCAAATGTCCTCGCGCAGCGCGTAGGGCAGGGGCTTGAGTTGCAGCGCCACGGCCTGCGCGGCATCGGCGCGCTGGCCCTCGCCCAGGGCGGCGTGGGCCAGCAGGCGCTGCTCAGCCGAGCTGATCTGCATGGAGACAATGGCGTCCCAGCCGCCGCCGGGCGCCGGGGCGGCCTGGACCACGGTGCCGGTGGCCTGCTCCAGATCCTCGGGCGTGAAGACTTCCATGCCGGCTGCCAGCGGCTGCTGGGCATGGGCGATGTAGGCGCGGCGCTTGAGCGTGCCCCGGAACTGGCTGCGGGCCACCACCTCCTGGCCCGGGTAGCAGCCCTTCTTGAAGTTCACGCCTTCCACCGATTCGTAGTTGAGCATCTGCGGCACGAAGGCATCGACCACGGGTGCCGACAGCGTGGCGATGCCGCTGGCGACTTCGCTCCAGAGCCAATCGGCCTCACTGAGTGCGGGGCCTTCGGGCAGGGGCGCACCGACAGGGGCCACGCGCAGGGCGCGCGGCTGGCCGGCGGCCGGGTGCAGGGCGATCAGGCTGGCTGCCCCGTCGTCCGTCTTGGTCCAGGGTGCGGCGGCCGCGCCCAGGGCCTGCACGGCGGCATCGCCAGCCAGGCCAAGCAGGGTGAAGTCGGCCGTGGCATCGCTGAGCTTGCACTTGGCGCGCAGCACGAACATGGACAGGCGCTTGAGCGTGGGTGCCAGCAGGCTGCGGTCGCACAGCAGCAGGATCTCGTCCTTGCTGCGCTTGAAGCCGATGAAGCTGGCCAGCATGCGGCCCTTGGCCGTGCAGAACGCCGCCAGACGCGCATGCTGCAGATCGAGCAGCGCGAAGTCGTTGGTCAGCTGGCCATGCAGGAATGGGGCGGCGTCTTCGCCGAGGGCGCGTATCACGCCGAGATGGGAAACGGGGGCGATGCCGTTCAGTAAAGGCTGGGTCATGGCTGAATTATGATCAGCCGCTCTATTGCTTGCTTGGACCGAGGTTGTGCGCTTTATCTTTCGCGCTTTGATGATGCTGCTGGTGCTGGCAGCCGTGCTGGCCGGTGCCGGCTGGTGGTGGCTGAACCAGCCCCTGCAGCTGTCCCAGCCCACGCTGGAGCTGGAGGTCGAACCCGGCACCACGCCGCGCGGCGTCGCCCGCGAAGTGGTCAAGGCCGGGGTGCAGACCGATGCGCGGCTGCTGTACGCCTGGTTCCGCGTCTCGGGCCAGGACCGGCAGATCAAGGCCGGCAACTATGAACTGACCACGGGCCTGACCCCCTATGTGCTGCTGCAAAAGCTCGCGCGTGGCGAGGAATCGCTCAAGGCGCTGACCCTGGTCGAGGGCTGGAACTGGCGCCAGGTGCGCGCAGCCCTGGCCCGCGAGGAATTCCTGCGCCAGGAAAGCGCGGGCATGGACGATGCGGCCCTGATGCAGGCCCTGGGCCGTCCCGGGGTGGCGCCGGAGGGCCGCTTCTTCCCCGATACCTATACCTACGCCAAGGGCAGCTCCGACCTGGCCGTGCTGCGCCGGGCCCTGCATGCCATGGACCGGCGCCTGGCCGATGTCTGGGCGCTGCGCTCGGCCGACACGCCACTCAAGAGCCCCGACGAGGCCCTGACCCTGGCCAGCATCGTCGAGAAGGAAACCGGCCGCGCGGCCGACCGTGCCCAGATCGCAGGCGTGTTCACCAACCGCCTGCGCATCGGCATGCTGCTGCAGACCGATCCCACCGTGATCTACGGCCTGGGCGAGAAATTCGACGGCAACCTGCGCCGCCGCGACCTGCAGACCGACACGCCCTGGAACACCTACACCCGCGCGGGCCTGCCGCCCACGCCCATCGCCATGCCCGGCAAGGCTGCCCTCATGGCCGCCGTGCAGCCCAGCCAGACCAAGGCGCTGTATTTCGTGGCGCGCGGAGACGGCACCAGCCATTTCAGTGCCTCGCTGGACGAGCACAACCGCGCCGTCAACCGCTACCAGCGCGGCCAGCAAAAGCCCTGAGCAAAAGCACTGAGATATTCCCCAGGGCTGCTGCGGTTCCCGCGGCGCTTGCGTATCCTCTCTTTCCATATGACCAATGCAACCCCCGCCGGCCTGTTCATCAGCTTCGAAGGCATCGATGGCGCCGGCAAGTCCTCGCACATCGCGTCGCTGGCCCAGGCTTTCCGTGACCAGGGCCGCACGGTGACGCTCACGCGCGAGCCCGGCGGCACGCCGCTGGCCGAAAAGCTGCGCGCGCTGATGCTGCACGACGCCATGGACCCGCTGACCGAGGCGCTGATCGCCTTTGCCGCGCGACGCGACCACCTGGTGCAGGTGATCGAGCCCGCGCTGGCGCGCGGCGAAGTCGTGCTCTGCGACCGCTTCACTGATGCCACCTTTGCCTACCAGGGCGCAGGCCGTGGCTTCGACCTGCAGCCGCTGGCCACGCTGGAGCGCATGGTGCAGACGGGCACCGCCCCCCAGCCCGATCTGCTGCGCGAGCCCCACCTGACGCTCTGGTTCGACCTGCCCGCCGAGGTGGCCGCCGAGCGCCTGGCCTCGGCCCGCGTGCCGGACCGCTTTGAGTCCGAACCCGGCAGCTTCTTCGCCCGCGTGGCCCAGGGCTATGCGTCGCGCGCTGCAGCAGCGCCTCAGCGCTTTGCCCGCATCGACTCCAACGCCAGCCGGCATGCGGTCTGGCAGCAGATCACGCAGGTCATGGTGCGCCGGGGCTGGCTGGCCATCATGGTCGGCGGCCAGGGAGGTGCGGCATGAACGAAGCCCTGCCACAGCCGGCCGAGACCGACACCTCCTGGATTGCCGAACAGCGCACACGCCTGCTCGCACAGCGCGGCCATGCCTGGCTGCTGCAGGGGCCTTCGGGCCTGGGGCAGTACGCGCTGTCGCTGTCACTGGTGCGTGCTTGGCTGTGCGAGTCGCCGTCGCCCCAGGGGGCCTGCGGCCACTGCGGCAGCTGCCACGCCATCGACGTGCGCGCCCATGCCGACCTGTGCGTGCTCATGCCCGAGGTGCAGATGATGGCGCTGGGCTGGCCCCTGCCCGAGAAGGCCCAGGCCGACATCGACGACAAGAAGCGCAAGCCCAGCAAGGAAATCCGTGTCGAGGCCATGCGCGACGCCGTGGAGTTCTGCCAGCGCACCAGTGCGCGCGGGCGCGGCAAGGCCGTGCTGGTCTATCCGGCCGAGCAGATGAATGCCATCACGGCCAATGCGCTGCTCAAGACGCTGGAGGAGCCGCCCGGCGATGCGCGTTTCGTGCTCGCCAGCGAGGCATCGCACCAGCTGCTGCCCACCATTCGCAGCCGCTGCCTGATCCACACCATGGCCTGGCCGGATCAGCAAGAGGCCCTTTCCTGGCTGGACACGCAGGGCGTGCCCCCTGAAGCGGCCGCCGTGGCGCTGCGCGCAGCAGGCGGGCGGCCCGGCGATGCACTGGCATTGGCGCAAAGCGGTGGCGGCAGCGACATGGCGTCGTGGTCACAGCTGCCGCGTGCGCTGGCCAAGGGCGATGTGGCGGCCCTGGCCGCCTACGCGCCGCCCCATGCCGTGGAGGCCTTGCAAAAGATCTGCCACGACCTGATGGCACTGGCCGCAGGCGCCGCGCCGCGCTACTTCACGCCGGCCGACCTGCCTTCGCGGCCGCTGGACATAGGCCTGCTTTCCGAATGGTCGCGAACCCTGGCCCAGGCCGCGCGCACGGCCGACCATCCCTTCAACGCAGGCCTCATGGCAGAAGCCCTGGCCGCAGAGGCGCGGCGCGTGCTCATGTCCGGCCAGCCTGCCCGCCAGCGCCGGGCATGAAGGGCGGGGCACGGGAGAACATGGCCAGGCGCTTTTCGCCACATGAAAGCCCGGCCTGTTAACCTACGGCCCTGGGCCCGGTGCCGATTGCGCCGGCCGCTCACCGAACCAATGTCTGCAAACCATCCATGAGCACCGCACCCTCCACACCCCGTCCCAGCGTGATGCAACTGGCGATCAAGGAAAAGGCCGCGCTGTACGCCGCCTACATTCCCATGTTCGCCGAAGGGGGCGTTTTCGTGCCCACGCAGCGTGAGTACCGTCTTGGCGATGATGTCTACGTGCTGCTGACCCTGCCCGACGAGCCCCAGCGCTATCCCGTGGCCGGCCGCGTGGCGTGGATCACGCCCGCACGCGCCTCGGGCAACCGCACGCAGGGCATAGGCATACAGTTTCCCAAGGACGAGAAATCCGCCGAGCTCAAGGCCAAGATCGAGAACATCCTGGGCGCGGCGCTGAGCTCGGACAAGGCCACGCAGACGGTCTGATGGCTGCACCTGTTTCAGGTGCACCTGCCTGCCATGCATGCCGACAGGGAGGACAGCTCCCGGGTCGGCATGGCTGTTTCTGAACCACGAGATTCCATGTTTACCGATTCCCACTGCCATCTGAACTTCCCCGAGCTGCAAAGCCGCCTGCCCGAGATCCGCGAGGCCATGGCGGCCGCGCGTGTCACCCGCGCGCTGTGCATCTGCACCACGATGGAGGAGTTCGGCGATGTGCACCAGCTGGCGCTGGACCACGACAACTTCTGGGCCACCGTGGGCGTGCACCCCGACACCGAACACATGACCGAGCCCAGCGTGGGCGACCTGGTGGAGCGCGCCGCGCTGGCGCGCGTGGTCGCCATCGGCGAGACGGGCCTGGACTACTACGGCATGGAAGACCGCAAGGGCGGCCGCACCATTGCCGACCTGGAGTGGCAGCGCGAGCGCTTTCGCGTGCACATCCGCGCGGCGCGCCAGACGCAAAAGCCCCTGGTCATCCACACCCGCAGTGCCTCGGACGACACGCTGGCCATCCTGCGCGAAGAAGGCGAGGACGGCTCGGCAGGCCAGGCCGGCGGTGTCTTCCACTGCTTCACCGAGACCATGGAGGTCGCGCGCGCGGCGCTGGACCTGGGCTACTACATCTCGATGTCGGGCATCGTCACCTTCAAGAACGCCCAGCACCTGCGCGACGTGGCCGCCTTCGTGCCGGCCGACCGCCTGCTGATCGAGACCGACAGCCCTTATCTGGCGCCTGTTCCCTATCGCGGCAAGACCAACAATCCGTCGTATGTGCCGTACGTGGCCCAGCAGATTGCACAGGTGCGCGGCATTCCGGTCGAGGAGGTGGCGGCCCTGACCAGTGCCAACTTCGATCAGCTTTTCAAGGGGGTTGTCGCATGAGACTGAATGCTGCGGCCGTCGGCCGCGTGGACCGTCGCCGCTGGCTGGCCCGGGCCGGCCGCGCCCTGACGGCCGTGGCTGCAGCCGGTG
>NZ_JTKZ01000902.1:0-2649 GCF_000799035.1 Delftia sp. ZNC0008 | reverse complement strand
CGCCACGGCGCTGGCGCGCAGCAGTTGCTGGGCGGGCGAGTCGCCGGGCAGGTCCGCCCGGGGCAGCAGCGCGGCCTGCACGGCCTGCTGCGACCACGGGGCAGACGGATCAACGCCCGAAGCCAGCGCAGGCGGCACGGCCAGCCGGTCCGAGCCGACCATGGCCGATTGCTGCAGCGCAGTCCAAAGTTGTGTGTTGCTCATACCGGTTCACCCTGGTTCTGCCAGATACATTGCCGGGCACTTTCGCCCTCGCGGGCCTGCCAGGCGCTCAGCAGGCGCCAGCGGCCCACGGCCGGGCCGGGCTCCCATTCGCCAAACAGCTGCATGGGCGCGCCGCCGCTGAGCGCCAGCAGGCGCCAGGCTTCGGCATCGTCAATGGCCACGGGAACGGGTTGCACAGACGCGGCAGTGCCGTCAGCAGACACGCCGGGCGCAGCCGCCGATGCGCCCGGCGCATCGGGCCAGGCCGCAAACCATTGGCCCTGGGCAGGCACCAGGCGCAACCCGTCCTGGCACAGCGGCTGCGTGGCCTGCAGCGGGTTGGCGGCAATGCGCCGGCCCATCTGCTGCAGGACGTCGCCCACGGCCGAGGTGTCCAGCGGGCTGGCGCCCTCGGCAGGCAGCGCAGGCCCGTTGCCGTTGGCGGCAATGGCGCGCAGCGGCGCATGGCCCGGGTAGAAATTCAGCGCGCATCCGTAGCGATGGCCAGGCACCCAGGCCGATTCGAAGCCGCGCCCGCCCTGCGCGTAGTCCAGCACCAGGGCCATGCGCCCCGTGCGCTGGCCCTGCAGCCAGACGCGCCGCTCCATGAGCCGGCCTTCGCGCTCGATCATGCGCAGGCCGGCCACCAGCCACTCGTCCTCGACCAGCTGGCCCCTGGCCTGCACCTCGGCCTTGTCCATGGGCCAGCCCAGCGCGGCCATCACGTCGGCCTTGACCTCGGGGCTCAGCGATTCGCGGCGGCGCACGGCGTCAATGATCAGCTGCCAGTGGCCCAGCTGCACCAGCATGTCGCGCGGCCAGTCGCGGTGGCTGTCCACCAGATCCCGGCAGTCCTTGATGCGTGCCGCCATGCCCGTGGCCTGCGCATCGACCATGCGCGCGGCCATGGTGTTCCAGCGCTGGCGCATCTGGGAGTCGCCGGCCTGGTTGGCCAGGCCCGCGCGCACCATGTCCTGCATCCACAGCGACAGTTCCTGCAGGCCCGCCTCGACCTTGTCCCAGCGCTTGTCTTCGCGCCTGGCCTGCTGCCCGGCCGCAACCTCGGGATCGGGTGGCGGCTCGGCCGCCGCAGCGGCAGCCTTGGCCTCCTTCTTCTCGGCCTTTTCCTGGCGGCTGTCCAGCCAGGTCTGCACCCAGGCCGGTGGATCGCCGCCCTCGGTGACCTGGCCGCCCGCACGCATCAGCATCAGCGCCAGCCCATGCTTGCAGGGGAACTTGCGGCTGGGGCAAGAGCATTTGAAGGAGGGTCCCGACAGGTCCACCTGGGTCTGGTAGGGCTTGCTGCCGCTGCCCTGGCACTCGCCCCACACCGCCACATCGTTGGCGCCCATGGCGGGCCATTTGGCGGGCGATTGCAGTCCCTTGGCGGCCTTGCTGGAGGAAGCGTCCGGCGATAGCGCCAGCACTTCGCTCTCTGTTCCTAATACACGCGACACCGAAGCTCCCTCTCCAAGTGTTTGTCATCGCCAGGCGCATTGAATGAAGAAAAAACGACCGCGCCCGGCAAGCCCGAAAGCCTATCAGCAATAGTTATCGGCAATTTGAAACAAATCACAACAACGTCAAACCTCTCTCCCATGAACCGGGAACCCCATGGCGCGCAGCCAGCTGCGCTATATCAGCGCATGCATTGATGGCACCAAGCCGTACCAGCCTTCAGGCATTAAAAAAAGACGCAGGAAACACGCATTCACCATTTCCTGCGATGCACATCGCCACCCATTGAAAGCAAGCACTCATTCCGCACTGAAAACGGTTTCATTCCATTGCACTGGCAACCATTGCAATCCGCTGGCCATTGCGATAGCCGACAGTGCGTTCAAACCGGAGCCAGGCAAGGCCGGACCAGACCCTGGCTGGGGGATGGGCTCTCGAAAAACCGGATGTGCCAGGCAAATATACTGTATATTCATACAGCCATGGAGCTGCAACGCAAACTTTTCATCCTCGCCGACGCCGCCAAGTACGACGCCAGCTGCGCCTCCAGCGGATCGCAGGGGCGCGACTCGCTGGACGGCAAGGGCATGGGCTCGGTCACCGGCATGGGCATCTGCCACAGCTATGCGCCCGACGGGCGCTGCATCTCGCTGCTCAAGATCCTGCTGACCAATGTCTGCATCTTCGACTGCCGCTACTGCATCAACCGCAAGAGCTCCAACGTGCAGCGCGCCCGCTTCACGGTGGCCGAGGTGGTGCAGCTGACGCTGGACTTCTACCGGCGCAACTGCATCGAGGGGCTGTTCCTGTCCAGCGGCATCATCCGTTCCAGCGACTACACCATGGAGCAGTTGGTGGAAGTGGCCCGCCGCCTGCGCGAGGAGCATGACTTTCGCGGCTACATCCATCTGAAGACCATCCCGGATGCCGCCCCTGAATTGCTGGCCCAGGCAGGCCGCCATGCCGACCGCCTGAGCATCAACGCGG
>NZ_JTKZ01000122.1:0-4513 GCF_000799035.1 Delftia sp. ZNC0008 | reverse complement strand
CCTGTTCGGCGAGCAGCTGGCCGTGGTGGCCAGCCCGCGCCTGCTGGCCGGCGGCCCGCCGCTCAGGACGCCGGCCGACGCGGCCCGCTACACGCTGATCGAGACCGGCGACGCCCACCGCATGCCCCAGCTGGAGTGGCTGGGCTGGCAGCGCTGGTTCGGCGTGCAGGGCTGCGACCAGCTGCAGCCGCCGCGCTGGCTGTACTTCAACTACGCCCACCAGATCGTGCAGGCCGCACTGGCCGGACAGGGCCTGGCGATTGCACGCCTGCCGCTGGTGGCCGATGCGCTGGCGGCTGGCGACCTGGTCGAGGTGCTGCCCGCGCACCGGCTGGAATCGCCGCTGGCCTACTGGCTGATCGTGGGCCCGCGCAGCGCCGCGCGTCCCGAGGTGGCCGCCTTCTGCCGGTGGCTGCAGGAGCAGGCCGAGGTCACGCGCGAAACCGTCGAATCGCCCCCGGCTTGAAAAATACCCCCCACGCTCCCCATGCTGCGCAAGGTCCGCTGCCCACCGAGGGGCCGTTTTCATCTTGGGGCGGCCCGGCGATGAAAAAAGGACGCGGGCATGCCGGCGTCCTTCATTCCTGTGCAGCCGGGCGCATGGCCCGGCGCGGGCATCAGCCCAGCGTCACGCGCGCAAACTTGCGCTTGCCCACCTGCACCACATAGGTGCCGGCTTCGAGCTTGAGGCCCCGGTCGCTGATGGCTGTGCCATCCACGCGCACGCCGCCGCCGTCGATCAGGCGGTTGGCCTCGCTGGTCGAGGGCGCCAGGTTGGCCTGCTTGAGCAGGGCACCGATGCCCAGCGGCGCGCCCGACAGGCTGACCTCGTCGATCTGGTCGGGAATGCCGCCCTTGCTGCGGTTGTTGAAATCCTGCTCGGCCGCATCGGCCAGCGCCGCGCTGTGAAAGCGCGCCGTGATCTCCTTGGCCAGCAGGACCTTGGCGTCCTTGGGGTTGCGCCCGCCTTCCACCTCGGCCTTGAGCGCGGCGATCTCGGCCAGGCTCTTGAACGACAGCAGGGTGTACCAGTTCCACATCAGCGTGTCCGAGATGCTCAGCACCTTGGCGAACATGGTGTTGGCGTCCTCGGTGATGCCGATGTAGTTGTTCTTGGACTTGGACATCTTGTGCTCGCCGTCCAGGCCCACCAGCAGCGGCATGGTGAGCACGCACTGCGTGTCCTGCCCGTATTCCTGCTGCAGGTGGCGGCCCATGAGCAGGTTGAACTTCTGGTCCGTGCCGCCCATTTCCAGGTCGGCGCGCAGCGCCACCGAGTCATAGCCCTGCAGCAGCGGGTAGAGGAATTCGTGCAGGCTGATGGAGCTGCCCTCGGTGAAGCGCTGGTGGAAGTCGTTGCGCTCCATCATGCGGGCCACCGTGTACTTGGCCGACAGCTCGATCATGCCGCGCGCGCCCAGCTTGTCGCACCACTCGCTGTTGTAGCGCACCTCGGTGCGCGCCGGGTCCAGCACCTTGGCGGCCTGGGTGTAGTAGGTCTCGGCGTTGACCTTGATCTGCTCGGCCGTCAGCGGCGGGCGCGTGCTGTTGCGGCCCGAAGGGTCGCCGATCAGGGTGGTGAAATCGCCGATCAGGAAGATCACCTGGTGGCCCAGGTCCTGCAGCTGGCGCATCTTGTTGAGCACCACGGTGTGGCCCAGGTGGATGTCGGGCGCCGTCGGATCCAGGCCCAGCTTGATGCGCAGCGGCACGCCCGTGGCCTCGGAGCGGGCCAGTTTCTGCACCCAGTCGGCCTGGGGCAGCAGTTCATCCACGCCGCGCAGGGTGATTTCAAGCGCTTGGCCTACACCTTCAGTGACCGGGTATGTTGTAACAGCAGATTGATTCATAAGGGTTTTTCGCCAGGCCGCGTAGGACCGCGTCGGTATACTCCGGGGATTTTCCCGCTGCGGCGAATTCTAGACGCCCGCCTTTCCGCACCACAGAGCGCGGACTTGTTGCCCGTCTGGAGAGCGTATCCCGCCGCTGCGATGCTGTCCGGCCCCCAGGCCGGATGCGCGCAACCCAAGGATCTGATGTTGTGAAATATGGCTTGAACCATGCCAGCGGTGCTCTTGTTGCGCGGCTGACCTCCGTGATCCAGCAACACCCCAAGCGTGTCACCGCAGCACTGGCAGCCATCTTGCTCACGGGCGGCGGCGGCGCCTTCGCCGTGGCCAACCTGGGACCCGATCCGGCCGACCTGCCGGTGCGCATGCTCTCCACGCCCGTGGAATCGCTGGCAGAAGGCCAGACCCTGGCCGAGCTGACCGACAGTGTGCAGGGCATGTCCCTGTACCGTTCCGAATACACGCGTGGCAGCGACACGGCCGAAACCCTGCTGCAGCGCCTGGGCGTGGCCGATCCGGCCGCCGCCGCCTTCATGCGCGGCAACGACCAGGTGCGCCAGCATGTGCTGGGCCGCGCCGGCCGCCTGGTGACGGCCGAGACCACGCCCGACCACCAGTTGTCCCTGCTGACCGTGCGCTGGGCACCTGACGAGGACGGCAGCTTCCGCCGCCTCGTGGTCGAGCGCAAGAACAATGAACTGAGCACACGCATCGAGACGGGCAAGCTGACCGCCTCGCCGCGCCTGGCCGGCGGCATCATCCGCAGCTCGCTGTTCGCCGCCACCGACGCGGCCTCCATTCCCGACGCCGTGGCCATGCAGATGGCCGACATCTTCCAGGGCGACGTGGACTTCCGCCGCGGCCTGCGCAAGGGCGACCGCTTCTCGGTGGTCTACGAATCGCTGGAAGCCGATGGCGAGCCGCTGCGCGCGGGCCGCGTGCTCAGCGCCGAGTTCCACAACAACGGCAAGGTCGTGCAGGCCCTGTGGTTCCAGGACGAAGGCAAGGCCAAGGGCGACTACTACACCATGGACGGCAAGAGCCGCCGCCAGGCCTACCTGACCTCGCCCGTGGAGTTCTCGCGCATCAGCAGCGGCTTTGCCATGCGCATGCACCCCATCCACAAGACCTGGCGAGCCCACCTGGGAACGGACTTCGCGGCGCCCACGGGCACCAAGGTACGCACCGTGGGCGACGGCACCGTCTCCTTCGCGGGAGTGCAGAACGGCTACGGCAACGTGATCTTCGTGGACCACGCCAACAACCACACCACGGTCTATGCCCACCTGAGCCACATCGGCGTCACGCGCGGCCAGCGCGTGGAACAGGGCGACATCATCGGCAACGTGGGCTCCACGGGCTGGGCCACGGGCCCGCACCTGCACTTCGAGTTCCGCGTCAATGGCGAGCACCGCGACCCCATGACCATCGTCCAGGCCACCGATGCCGCCCGCCCCGTCTCCAAGGCCGGCCGCGCCGCCTTCGACAAGATGGCCGCGCAGATGCGCATCGAGCTGCAGGCATCGAACGAGGCGCTGGCCTTGGCCACCGAGCGCTGAGCACTGCACCCCCCTCCAAAGGCTGCCCTGGCAGCCTTTGTTGTTTCAGACGCATCCTTTTGTGATCGCCAGCCCCGGGGTCCTGCAGGGCTACCATTGCCGGCATGAACCAGCCAGCCCCCTCCCCCATCGCCCACCGCTACTGCATAGGCCTGATGTCCGGCACCTCGCTAGACGGGGTGGATGGCGTGCTTGTGGACTTTGCCGAAGGCACGCAGGTGCTGTGGCATGCCAGCCGTGGCTTTGATGCCGCGCTGCGCGCCGAGCTGCTGGCCCTGAACACCCCCGAGGGCCGCGACGAGCTGCACCGCGCGGCGCTGGCGGCCAATGCGCTGGCGCGCAGCTATGCCGAGGTGGTGCGGGAGCTGCAGCAGGCCACAGGTCTGGCGCCCGGCCAGATCGCGGCCATCGGCGCCCACGGCCAGACCGTGCGCCACCGGCCGCAGATGTTCGACGGCATGGGCTACACGCTGCAGCTCAACAGCCCGGCCCTGCTGGCCGAGCTCAGCGGCGTTGCCGTGGTGGCCGACCTGCGCAGCCGCGACGTGGCCGCTGGCGGCCAGGGTGCGCCACTGGTGCCTGCCTTCCACCAGGGCGTGTTCGGCCGGCCCGGCGAGACGGTGCTGGTGCTCAACATCGGCGGCATCGCCAATCTCAGCGTGCTGGCCGGCGATGGCACGGTGCTGGGCTTCGACTGCGGCCCCGGCAATGCGCTGATGGACGGCTGGTGCCAGACGCACACGGGCCAGCCCTATGACGACGGCGGCCAGTGGGCGGCCACGGGCCAGGTGCTGCCCGCCCTGCTCGACCGCCTGCTGGCCGAGCCTTTCCTTCAGCAGCCGCCACCCAAGAGCACGGGGCGCGACCTGTTCCACGCGGACTGGCTGGCCGGCCATCTGTCCGCCAGTGCAACCAGCGCCGCCGATGCCCGCCCCGCCGACGTGCAGGCCACGCTCACCGAATTCACGGCCCGGGCCTGCGCCAGTGCCGTGCAGCGCTTCGGGCGTGGCGGCGGCGAGCTGCTGGTCTGCGGCGGAGGCGCCTTCAACACGCAGCTGATGCAGCGCATCGCCGCCCTGCTGCCCGGCGTGGCCGGGGACACCA
>NZ_JTKZ01000186.1:0-3899 GCF_000799035.1 Delftia sp. ZNC0008 | reverse complement strand
CGCGCCGGCCTGCTGAAGCTGCACGCGGCCACCCGCGAGCAGCTCAAGGCAGAGCTGAAGGCGGAACTGCAGGCGGAGGTCGAGCGCGAGCTGGCTCCGCTGCGTCAGCACCGCCAGGCATCGGCCGAAGAAGTGCACTCGAACGCGATCTACGCGGCGCACCCCGACGTGGACTCCATCGCCCAGAGCGCGGAGTTTGAGGCATGGCTCAAGGCCATGCCCAGCTACGCGCAGAACGCCGCTCGCGGCGTGCTGGACGGCGGCACCACCGAGCAAGTGATCGAGCTCTTCAAGGACTACAAGGCAGCGACTGCCGCTTCCGCCGCACCCGCTCCAAAGGATCCCCCGAACGACCCGGCCAAGGCCGCCAAGGAAAAGCTGGCGGCCCTCGCAGTGCCCGTGCCCAACAGCCTCTCGGACATCCCGGGCGGCCGTCCGGGTGGCGGGTCCCTGTTCGAGCGGCTGGATTCGCTCGAAGGCATGGAGCTCTTCAACGCGATGGCCGACCTCACGGAGGAGCAGCGCGAAGGGTTCCTCAACCGAAAAACCTGAACTGAGCGAGGACTGACATGACCAAGACCGCAATGTCGGCCGGCGACAAGCAAAAGCTGGTGCAACAAGCCGTTGGCGTTTTCACTGCGACGCAGAAGCGCCATTCCAACATCAACCGCCTGACGGGCAAGTTCCCGAAGATCGATACAGCCGCCAGCTCGATTGCCAACCAAACGAGCAACACCATGCCCATCGTCCAGACCATGGACATGGGCAAGGGCAAGGGCGACGAGCTGAAGTTCAAGTTCGTCAACCCCGTGGGCGGCATCCCCATCATGGGCGGTGAATACGCGGCCGGTCGCGGCGAGGGCGTGAGCCTGTCCGAGGACCGCCTGCGTGTGAACCAGGCCCGCTTCCCGCTGGACCTGGGCGGCGTGATGGACGAGGTGCGCAGCCCGGTGGACATCTACCGCCTGGCCAAGCCGCTGCTGCAGAGTGCCATGGACAACTACGAGGACCAGCTTTCGCTGGTGCACATGGCCGGCGCGCGCGGCTTCGAAGACAACATCACCTGGCGCATCCCCCTCGCGGCGGATCCACGCTTCAACAAGGTGGTGGTCAACCGCGTGAAGGCCCCGACCAAGAACCGCCACTTCATCGTGGACGGGGATTCGGTGCAGCGCTTCAAGACGAATGCCGGCGAGGTGGACCTGACCACGGCCGACATCATGAAGATGTCCAACGTGGACGCCATCCGCAGCTTCCTCGGCCAGATGGTGCTGCCGCCGCCGCCCGTGGAGTTCGATGGTGACGAGATGGCCAAGGACAGCCCGTTCCGGGTGCTGCTGGTGTCGGATGCCCAGTACGAGAAGTTCGCCACCGACCCGAACTTCCGCAACTACCAGGCCCAGGCTCTGGCCCGTGCGCGCAACGCCAAGGATCACCCGCTGTTCCGCAACCCCGAGGTTGCGCTGTGGAGCGGTGTGCTCATCGTCAAGATGCCCAAGCCCATCCGCTTCTTCGCGGGCGATGAGATCAAGTACTGCACGCAGTTTGACAGCGAGACCGAGGCCGGCGTGATGGTGCCCCAGTCCTTCGGCGAAACCTTCGCAGTGGATCGCGCCATCCTGCTGGGCGGCCAGGCCCTGGCCAAGGGCTATGCCAAGAGCCGTCACAACGGCCTGCCGTACTTCTGGAAGGAGCAGGACGACGACTTCGAGGACAAGCTCGAAGCCATGATCGGCGGCATCCTGGGCGCCTCCAAGATCCGCTTCGCCGTGAACATGGGTGATCGGGTCGAGTTCACCGACCACGGCGCCACCGTGATCGACACCGTGGTGCCGATCTTCGGTCGCAGCCTGTAAGGCCTGGGGCAGGGGCGCGGCCCCCTGTCTCGCTTCCTGAACTTCCAAAGGAGCCAATCATGGCAAAGATCAAAATCCTCGGCGCCGACCGCAACCAGTTCGGCGGCGCCCGTCCCTATGGCAATGTGACCACCATCCGCAGCGTGCTGGAAACGGGCGCCACGGGCATCCCGGTGCGTTCCAACGCCATCGCGGCGCTGGCCGTCAATGATGTCGTGCAGATCAACACGCTGCAGCCGGGCTTCCTGGTCGAGGCGGTGTCGCTGATCGTGTCCAACGGCTTCGGCACGGGCGTCACGGCCTCGCTGGGCTTTGAATACACCGACGGCGTGGACCGGCCCGAGCTGCCCCAGGCCGCCAACTACTTCGGCGCCGGTATCGACCTGGCCACCGTGGCGAACCTGCGCCTGAACCTTACCAAGAAGCTGGCCAAGTTCCCCGCTGGCGTGACGCTGCTGCTGACCATCACCGGCGCGGCCGTGGCTGAGGCCGGCTATCTGGATCTCATCGTCCACGGCGAAGGCCTGGGCGCGGACTGACCCCGCCGCGCGGCCAAAAAGGGGCGGCGACGCCTCTTTCCGCGCTGGCATGAACCGCAGAGGCTCATGATGAACCAAGAAACCAAAGTCGCGGTCCAGTACATCGGGCGCCGCCCCTCGTACATCGACCGCCTGTATGGCACTGGCCTGTCGTTCGATGCGGAGCAGATACGCGACCTGCCCGCGTCCATCGCCAAGAACTTCCTGCGCCATGGCGACCTGTTCCAGCGCGCGGCCGTGGTCGAGGAGGCCGGCGCGGGCCAGGGTGGCCAGCAGGCCCCCAGCACGCCGCTGGACGATACGGCTGCACAGCTTGCCGAGGCACAGCGCCTGCAGGACGAGCAGCGCGCCAAGGATTTGCGCCGGCAGGAGCTGCTGGACCAGGTCTCGAACATGGACAAGGAAGGGCTGCAGGTGTTCGCCAAGGACACCTACAACCAGGTGGTGCCCAAGACCATGACCCTGGAGAACATGCGCGCCAAGGTGTTCGCCTTCATTGACGAGTACGGCGCGGTATGAACGTTCAGCAGCTGGTGGAACAGTTCCGGGTGGACTCCCTTGATCGGGAGAAACCCTATCTGTGGGGCGAGCCCGAGGTGCTGGGCTGGCTCAACGAAGCCCAGGCCGAAGCTGCGGTGCGCGGCCGCCTGCTGCTGGACGACTCGACGCCTACCGTGTGCGAAGTCGCCGTCGCGGCCGGCGCGGCCAGCTACCAGCTGCATCCGAAGGTCTACGAGATATCGCATCTGCGGTTCGTGAGCGCGGCGACATCGCACGCGCGCGGGCTGGACCTCGTGTCGCGCGAGTTTCTGGATTCCAAACATCCGCACTGGCGCGATCACGGACCGGGCGAGCCTCGCTTCGCTATCCAGACCGAGACGCGGCTGCGCCTGGTGCCAGCGCCGCGTGAGGCGGGGACGCTGCGGTTAGAGGCCTATCGGCTACCGCTCAAGCAACTGACCCACTGCAACGACAAACCCGAGATTCACGAGGCTCACCACGCCTACCTCGTGCACTGGGCGCTGCATCGTGCTTTCGGTCTGCCTGATTCCGATGGTTTCGACCCCTCGCGGTCGGCCACCTCCCTGGGTGAGTTCGAGGCCTACTTCGGCGCCCGGCCCGATTCCGACCTGCGTCGCGCGACACGGCACGATGAACCCCAAGTGACCGTCGTTCACACCCTGTGAAAGCAGGAGGAGAAGAGCATGCGAGGATTCGATCCCGAGAAAATGAAGCAGGCCAGGGCTGAAGCGCTGGCCAACCAGCCCCGCCTTGGGTTCCGGTTGCGCGGTAGCGGTGGGCAGCAGGAGGCGATTCAAGCAGGGCCCGGCCTCGGCTTCGGCCCCACATCGGTGTTGGAGGCGCGAAAGGCCCAGGCCCAGAACCAGGCGCCCGACTCCATCCCCGCCATGGTGAAACCGGGTGAGTTCGTCTTGCCGCCAGATACCGTGCACGCCATGGGCGGCGCTGGCGCGCTGCAGGCCGCCGTCGATGCCACCCACAC
>NZ_JTKZ01000736.1:0-3274 GCF_000799035.1 Delftia sp. ZNC0008 | reverse complement strand
CCGCGTTTCCATGTACAGCCACACGGGCACGCACATCGATGCGCTCAACCACTTCGGCATCCGCGGCAGGATCTGGAACGGCTTCAGCGCAGACCAGCACCTGGGCGACCGGGGCTGGCAGCGCACGGGCATAGAGAAATTCCCGCCGCTGGTGGCGCGCGGCGTGCTGATCGACGTGGCGGCCGCCAAGGGCCTGGAGATGCTGCCCGACCAGTACCGCATCACGCGCCAGGACCTCAAGGATGCGCTGGCACGCCAGAAGGTGACGCTGCAGGAGGGCGACATCGTGCTGGTGCGCACGGGCCGCATGAAGCTGTACGGCCAGCCCCAGGCCTACATGGCCAAGCCGCCGGGCCTGGGCCTGGATGCCGCGCGCTTCCTGGTGGAGGAAGGCGGCGCCATGATCGTGGGCGCCGACAACCTGAGCCTGGAGACGTTCCCGTCCGAGGTGGACGACGACTACGTACCGCTGCACAGCTACCTGCTGGCGCAAAAGGGCGTGCCCATCATGGAGCTGGTGGCGCTGGACGACCTGTCGCGCGACAAGGTCTACGAGTTCGCCTTCATCGGCGGCCCGCTCAAGATCCGCGGCGGCGACGCCGCGCCGCTGCGGCCCATCGCCATCCCGGTGCGCTGAGCGGGGCAAGACGAGATTTCTTGAGCTTGACCTCGAAACTCCCGCGCCCCCAAGGCGAGGGACACCGAGCAAGGGCCGCCCCGCAGCAAGGGTGTCGCCGGCTGCCCGTACGCCCCCCTCCGAAGAGAGGGGGAAGGCGCGAAGCGACTCAGGGGGTGATCACAGACTCGTGCCCATTTTGCTGAGGAAGCGCTCGCAGGCGTCGAGCTGGGCCAGCTCGACGAACTCGTCGGGCTTGTGCGCCTGCTCGATGGAGCCGGGGCCGCAGACCACGGTGGGAATGCCGGCGTTGTGGAACAGGCCGGCCTCGGTGCCGTAGGCCACCTTGCGCTTTTCCTGGTCGGCGGTCAGCGCGCGCACCAGCTGGGTGATGGCGGCTTCTTCCGAGGCTTCCAGCGCGGGCGCGCTGGCGCCGGTCTCGATCTCGATGCGCGCGTCGGCGAACTCGGCGCGCATGCGCGGCAGCAGTTCGTCGCGCACATAGGACTCGACCTGGGCCTGGATGCCATCCACCGACATGCCGGGCAGGTTGCGGAATTCATAGGCGAATTCGCACAGCTCGGGGATGGTGTTGACCGCGATGCCACCCTGGATCTGGTTGGTGGTCATGGTGGTGAAGGGCACGTCGAAGAATTCGTCGTAGGGGCCGTGCGCCTTGAAGTGGTCGGCGATGTCCCTGATGCGGCAGATCAGCCGCGCCGCGTACTCGATGGCATTGCTGCCGCGCGGCGTGAGCGACGAATGCGCGGCCTTGCCGTGCACGCGGCAGCGGTAGAGGTTGATGCCCTTGTGCGCCACCACGACCTGCATGCTGGTGGGCTCGCCGACCACGCAGCCGTCGAAGCGCGCGCCCTCGGCCTTGAGCTGGTTGATCATCACGGGCGCGCCCGCGCAGCCGATTTCCTCGTCGTACGAGAAGGCCAGGTGCACGGGCCTGGCGCGCTGCGTGGCCAGGAATTCGGGCACCAGCGCCAGCGAGGCGGCGATGAAGCCCTTCATGTCGCAGCTGCCGCGCCCATACAGGCGCCCGCCCTTTTCGGTGAGCGCAAAGGGGTTGGTGCTCCACTGCTGGCCATCGACCGGCACCACGTCGGTATGGCCGGACAGCACGATGCCACCCTGCGTTTCGCCATTGCTGGCCGGCAAAGTGGCGAAGAGATTGGCCTTGGCGCCGTCCGGAGAGTGGAACAATCGGGCACTCACGCCCAGCGTGGCCAACTCATCGCGTACACACTCGATCAGCGCCAGGTTGGAGTTGCGGCTGGTGGTGTCGAATGCGACCAGTGTTTCCAGCCAGTCGCGGGTGTTTTTCCAGGTAGTCATGTGGTTCCATCTGCGCCATGGCCTGCGCCGCCCTTCGTGGACGACGCAGGCCATGGCATAGGCATTGCATATGGCGAAGCAGTGTACGCCCGGGTTGCGGCCCGGGCAGGCACGCCGCCCCATGCCCCGGGCGTGACTGCCGTCTTTTCAATCCCTTTTCGGAAATGGACCCTGCTTTGACCAAGCAAACCGTCTCGACCCGCAACATCGTGGCTGCCGTCATCGGCAACGCGCTGGAGTGGTATGACTTCCTGGTGTTCGCCTTCATGACACCCATCGTCGCCAAGCTGTTCTTCCCCAGCAATCCCGACAATCCGGACGACAACATCAACCGCATCCTGATGACCACGGCCGTGTTCGGCGTGGGCTTCTTCATGCGGCCCGTGGGCGGCATCCTGCTGGGCCTGTACGGGGACCGCAAGGGCCGCAAGGCGGCCATGGTGATGGTGACCGGCCTGATGGCCGTGGCGATCGCGCTGATCACGCTGGCGCCCACGTATGCGGCGGTGGGCATCCTGGCGCCGCTGTTCATCGTGCTGGCACGGCTGCTGCAGGGCTTTGCGGCCGGCGGGGAGTTCGGCACGTCCACGGCACTGCTGATCGAGCTGGCACCGCCCGGCAAGCGCGGCTTCTATGGTTCCTGGCAGATGGCCGGCCAGATGCTGGCCCTGCTGATCGGCGCGGCCACGGGCACGCTGATCACCGAGATCTTCACCGAGGAGGAGCTGATGGCCTGGGCCTGGCGCGTGCCCTTCGCCGTGGGCCTGCTGATCGTTCCCGTGGCGCTGTACATCCGCCGCCATGTGGAGGAGCCCGAGGTCTTCAAGGAAATGCAGGCCGCGCAGGCCAGCGGCAAGGCGCGCCAGATCGGCATCATGGAGATGCTGCGCACGCATGCGCGCGAGACGCTGGTGGGCATGGGCCTGGTGGTCACGGCCACGGTGTCCATCTACATCACCTTCACCTATCTGGTGACCTATGCCACGGTGACGCTGAAGCTGCCCATGCGCGATGCCTTCATGGTGCAGATGGCCGGCGCCGCGCTGATGGTGGTGATCATGCCGTTCTTCGGCGCCCTGTCGGACCGCGTGGGCCGCCGCATGCTGACCATCGGCTCGCTGATCGGCTACCTGGTGGTGCTCTACCCGCTGTATGCCTGGCTGACCGACGGCCCCACGGTGCAGAAGCTGCTGATCACCCAGTTGGTGGTCTGCGTGTTCGTGGCCGTGTTCTTCGGCGTGTTCAGCACGGTGATGGCCGAGCTGTTCCCGCCCCAGGTGCGTTCGGCCGGCATGTCCATGGCCTACAACGCGG
>NZ_JTKZ01000768.1:0-12849 GCF_000799035.1 Delftia sp. ZNC0008 | reverse complement strand
CAAGCCTGCCGCGCCTACAATCGCGCCTTGGGCCGCAGCCGGGCCAGGTCCCCAGGCTGCGGCGCCCTGTTTTCAACCGACGAGAAAGCGTTTTCGACGTGCAGGTCGCATCTTCCATCTTCAAAGCCTATGACATCCGCGGCATCGTGCCGTCCACGCTCAACGAGGAGGTCGCGCTCGGCGTGGGCCGCGCCTTCGGCATGGCGGCCCTGGCGGCCGGCGAGACCGTGGTGGCCGTGGGACGCGATGGCCGCCTGTCGGGACCCTCGCTGTCCGCGGCGCTGATCGCCGGGCTGACCGAGGTCGGCATCGAGGTGATCGACATCGGCCTGGCCACCACGCCCATGCTGTACTACGCAGCCAGCACGCTGGCGCGCTCGGGCATCCAGGTCACGGGCAGCCACAATCCCAAGGACTACAACGGTTTCAAGATGGTGCTGGCCGGCCGAGCCATCTACGGCGAGGAAATCCAGGCGCTGCGCCGCCGCGTCGAAAGCGATGACTGGACGATCACGGGCACCGGCAGCGTGCGCCGCGCCGATGTGCGGGCCGACTACCAGGCGCGCATCGTGGGTGATGTGAAGCTGGCGCGCCCCATCAAGATCGTGGTGGACTGCGGCAACGGCGTGGCCGGGGCCTCGGCGCCCGGCATCTTCCGCGCCCTGGGCTGCGAGGTGATCGAACTGTTCTCCGAAGTGGACGGTGAATTCCCCAACCACCATCCCGATCCCAGCAAGCCCGAGAACCTGCGCGACGTGATCGAGGCGCTGCGCACCTCGGACGCCGAACTGGGCCTGGCCTTCGACGGTGACGGCGACCGCCTGGGCATCGTCACCAAGGACGGCCAGAACATCTTCCCCGACCGCCAGATGATGCTGTTTGCCAAGGACGTGCTCTCGCGCGTGCCGGGCGGCAGCATCGTCTACGACGTCAAATGCACGCAGCGCCTGGCGCCCGCCATCCGCGAGGCCGGGGGCGAGCCCGTGATGTTCAAGACCGGGCACTCCCTGGTCAAGGCCCGCATGAAGGAACTGGACGCGCCGCTGGGCGGCGAGATGAGCGGCCACATCTTCTTCAAGGAGCGCTGGTACGGCTTCGATGACGGCACCTACGCGGGCTGCCGCCTGCTGGAGATCGTCAGCCGCGAGGCCGACCCCAGCGCCTTGCTCAACGCGCTGCCCACCAGCTTTTCCACCCCGGAACTGAATGTGGCCTGCGCCGAGGGCGAGCCCCATCGCCTGGCCGCCGAACTGCAGGCCCTGGCCGCCGAGACCTTTGCCGCACCGGCCCAGGTCAGCACCATCGACGGCCTGCGCGTGGACTGGGCCGACGGCTTCGGCCTGATCCGCGCCAGCAACACCACGCCCGTGCTGGTGCTGCGCTTCGAGGGCCAGACCCAGGAGGCGCTGTCGCGCATCGAGACGCAGATGCTGGCGCTGCTGGAGCGCGTCAAGCCCGGCGCGCAGGTTGGCGGTGCCGCGCACTGATTTGCGCGCCAGGCGATGACTTCCCGCTCTCCCACGTCCTGGGCGCGCGCGCTGTACAGCGCCGTGACCTGGGCGGCGCAGCCGCTGCTGCGACGCAAGCTGCTGCGCCGCGCCGAGGCCGAGCCCGTCTATGCCGAGCACATTCCCGAGCGCTTTGGCCGCTACCAGCCGGCCACGCTGGGGCAGGACGGACGCGGCCGGTGGATCTGGATTCACGCCGTATCGCTGGGCGAGACGCGCGCTGCCGCCATCTTGCTGACCGCGCTGCGCGAGCGCCTGCCCGGCATGCGCCTGCTGCTGACCCATGGCACGGCCACGGGCCGCACCGAAGGCCGCCGGCTGCTGCAGCCCGGCGACCTGCAGGTCTGGCAGCCCTGGGATACGCCAGCGGCCGTGCGCCGCTTCGTGCAGCAATTCAGGCCCGCGGTCGGCGTGCTCATGGAAACCGAGGTCTGGCCCAATCTGGTCGCCATCTGCCGCGAAGAGGGCGTGCCGCTGGCGCTGGCCAATGCGCGACTCAGCGACAAATCGCTGGGCCAGGCACTGCGCGTGGCGCCGCTGGCGCGGCCCACCTATGCCGCCCTGGCCGCCGCCTGGGCGCAGACCGAGGACGATGCGCAGCGCCTGCGCCTGCTGGGTGCGCCCGTGCGCGGCGTGCTCGGCAACCTGAAATTCGATGCGCGTCCGGACGCGGCGCTGCTGGAGCGCGCCCGGCAATGGAAGTCCGGCCTGTCCCGCCCTGTGGTGCTGCTGGCCAGCAGCCGCGAGGGCGAGGAGGCCATGCTGCTGTCCGCCCTGCGCACGCTGGGGCCTGTGGGCCGGGCCGTGCAATGGCTGGTCGTGCCGCGCCATCCGCAGCGCTTTGACGAAGTGGCGGCGCTGCTGGCTGGCGGCGGCCTGCATGTCTCGCGCCGCAGCCAGTGGGTGGGTGGCCCGCCCTGCGGAGCTGCGGCGGATGACATCGACATCTGGCTGGGTGATTCGCTGGGCGAGATGGCCCTGTACTACGGCCTGGCCGACGCCACGCTCATGGGCGGCAGCTTTGCGCCGCTGGGTGGCCAGAACCTCATCGAGGCCCTGGCCTGCGACTGCCCCGTGGTGCTGGGGCCGCACACCTTCAACTTCAGCGAGGCCTCGGACCTGGCCTGCGAGGCCGGCGCCGCGCTGCGCGCACCCGACCTGGAGCACGGGCTGCGCCTGGCCGTGGACCTGGCCGGGGACCGCCAGTCCCACGCCCATGCCGTGGCCCAGGCGCGCGGCTTTCTGGACCAGCACCGTGGGGCCGCACGGGCCACGGCGCAGGCGGTGGCCGGGCTGGTGCAGCCGCTCTCCTGATCCTCCTGTGCAAGGGGCGCGGGCAGGCAAGACTACGCACCAAAGGGGCTTGTGCCCGTTCAGCGAAAGGGCGACTCAAAGGGGTTGACAAGCGCCACGCCAAAATCCGCGAAGTCTCGAATGTTGCGTGTGGCCACGACCAGCCTGTGGCGGATGGCCGTGGCTGCAATCATTGCGTCCTCATACAGCGCATCGGAGCGCCCGTGCATCAGCCGGGCCCAGATCCGAAAGCTCTCGGCATCCATCGGCAGCACGTTGTAGGAGGCGGAGACCAGATCTGCCCAGCGTTCGATTTCCCGGGCCTTCTCAGCATCCTGTTGCCGGGTCAGCTCGATGCCCGCCTGGATTTCGCCCAGGCTGACCGCGGACAGATGGAGCTCCGGCTCAGGCAGGGCTTGAAGCCAGGCCAGGACGGCTCCGTGGGGCCTGGGGCGCCGCAGCTCTGAAATGATGTTGGTGTCCAGCAAATACATTTCTGGCGCACTCAGTTGGCGGGCTCGACGGGCCTGCGGTGCGCCTGGCCGCGCGGCGGGATCAGCAGGTCTGCGCGGCCCGCTTCCGAGAGCAGCAGTTCCTTGAGCGACGCAAGTTCGGCAGCGGGATGCAGACGGCGCCACTCTTGCATAGGAACGAGCACGGCAGTGTCCGCGCCATGCCGGGTCAACACTTGCGGACCATCGGTCAGGCAGGCTTCGAGAAGCTCGTTGAAGTGGTCTTGGGCATCTTGTACAGGCCAGGATTTCATGATTGCACTCCTTCGCTCACGGGTTACAGGCCCAGTCTAGTTCCTGGACTGTTGGCTCTGCAATCCTGGGCCCATGCACGCATCAAGGGCCCGATCCTTCCTGCAGCACGGGCAGGCTCACACTCGCCAGCAGCCCTCCATCCTCCGCACTGAGCAGCTCGATGCTGCCGCCGTGCCGCTCGGTCACGGTCCTGGCGATGGCCAGGCCCAGGCCGCTGCCGCTCTGGCTCTGGTCGGGTACGCGGAAGAAGCGGTCGAAGACACGCTGGCGCCAGGCCTCGGCAATGCCCGGGCCACGGTCGCGCACCTGGAGCACGGCCTGGTCGCCCTGGCGCTGCAGGCGCACGCTGATGGTGGCGTGGGCGGGGCTGTATTTGATGGCGTTGTCCACGAGGTTGTCGATCAGCGAGACCAGGCCTTCGCGTTCGCCCATCACGCTCAGTGGCTCGCTGGCTTCCAGGGCCAGTTCCACCGGGCGGCGGCAGGCCAGGGCGTCGAGTGCGGCGAGCCGGTCTTCCAGCAGCAGGTCCAGGCGCAGCGGCTGCATGGCCATGCCGGGCGCTTCGGTCTCGCTGCGCATGAGCTGCAGCAGCTGGGCCACCATGCGGCTGGCGCGCTGGTTGCTGCGCAGCAGGCTGTCCATGAGTTCCTGCTGGCGCGGTTCGCTGCCAAGGCGCAGCAGGGCCTCGACGTTGACGTGCATGGCTGCCAGCGGCGTGCGCAGTTCGTGGGCTGCATCGGCGATGAGGTTGCGCTCGCGCTCGCTGCTGGAGCGCACGCGGGCCAGCAGGGCGTTGATGTCCTGCACCAGCGGCCGCAGCTCGGCATGTGGCGGCGCATAGGTGAGCGCGCTGAGGTCGTCGGGGCCGCGTGTGGCCAGCTCGTCACCCACACGGCGCAGCGGGCGCAGTGCCGCGCGTACCGACCACCAGGCCGGAAAGGCCAGGAAGGGCAGGCTGATCAGCAGCGGCAGCAGGTAGTAGCTGCGGGTGTTGAGGGTGATCAGCAGTTCCTTGAAGGACGGCAGCATCAGCGTGACTTCGGTCTGGCCCGAGGCCGAGCGCAGCGTGCTCATGCGCCAGGTCTGCCCTTCGAAATCTATGTCCTCGACCGTGTCCAGCACGCGGTTGCGCAGGGTGGGTGCCGGCGTGGGCGAGCGGTACAGGAGCTGGCCGCGCTGCCAGACCAGCAGCGTGGGCGTGAAGCGGATGTCGTCGTCTCCATCGCTGTATTCATGGCGCAGGGCCGTGTCCAGCGCGGCCAGGCTGTGCTGCTGGCGGTCCGGAAGGTCGGCCAGGTCCTCGGCCACTGCCATGACAAGTTCGTAGACAGGCTTGCTGACCAGCAATTCATTGTGGAAGTGGGCCATGTAGATGGCTGCCACCAGCAACGCGGTCCAGATCGCGGTGAGCACGCCCATCTGGGCCAGCAGCATCCGCCGGCCCAGTGTGGGCCGCAGCCAGCGGCGCCATCTCGGGCTGGCCTGTTGCCCCTGCACGGTCTGCGATGTCATGGTCAGGACAGGGGAGCCATCGGCTGCGAGTCGATGACATAGCCAATGCCGCGCACCGTGCGTATGAAGCCTGGCCCGATCTTGCGGCGCAGGTTGGAGACATGGACCTCCAGCGCATTGCTGCCGTTGGCGCTGCCGCCCGGGATGACTTCCTCCTCGATGCCGCTGCGCGTGACCACGCGGTCCATGCGCCGCAGCAGCAGGGCCAGCAGGTCGAATTCGCAGCGGGACAGCTCGACGTTCTGGCCTGCAACGCTGACACGGCGCGTGGGCTCGTGCAGCGACAGGCCGCGCAGATGCAGCGTTCCGTCGCCCTGCCCATAGCTGCGGCGCGCCAGGGCGCGCACGCGTGACACCAGTTCGGCAAGGGCAAAGGGCTTGACCAGATAGTCATCGGCGCCGCTGTCCAGGCCGTGCAGCCGGTCATGCAGGCTGTCGCGTGCGCTCAGGATCAGCACGGGCAGGCGGCGCCATTCGCGGCGCAGGCGCGCCAGCAGGCTGATGCCGTCGCCATCGGGCAGGCCCAGGTCCAGCAGCACCATCTCGAAGCTTTGCTGCTCCAGCGTGCGCAGCGCATCGGACAGGCGGCGCACCCAGACCACGTCCATGGCGTGATCGCCCAATGCGATGCGCACGCCATTGCCCAGATCCAGATCGTCCTCCACCAGCAGCAGTCTCATCGTGTGTTTCCTGTGCCGCTCCCATGCCGCGGACCGGCGCCTGCGGGAGGGCTGCCGCGAGTATCGGTCAAGGCGGGGACGATGCGCTTCAGCATCCCTTCAGGAAAGCCAGGGCAGGTCTTCAGGCGGGTTTGCCACAGTGGCCCGCTCGACAACTCCGAAGAAGGCGCGCATGCCAAGACTCTCCCGCTGTTCCTTGCTGAGCCGCCTGGCGGCGCTGTGTGCGCTGGCTGCCTGGATGCTGGTCGTGGCGGGTTTGCGTGCCTCGGCTTTGCCAGAGCACAGGGCTGCGGCGCCAGGCGCGCGGCCCGCGGCGGCCGGGCATCAGCCTGGGGCACTGCCGGCCGTGCGGGCGCTTCAGGGATTCAAGGGGCTGGCGCGCGGAGCGACAGCGCATCGATGGCGCGCAGGTCGTCGTCGCTGAGCGTGCCGGCGGCTTGGCGCAGCTTGAGCTGGCCCAGCAGCACCTGGTAGCGCGCCAGGGCCAGGTCGCGCTGGGTCTGGTAGAGCTGGCTTTGCGCGTTGAGCACGTCGATGTTGATGCGCACGCCGACCTCGTAGCCAAGCTTGTTGGCGTCCAGAGCGCTTTGGCTGGACGCCAGCGCGGCCTCCAGCGCCTTGACCTGGGCCTGGCCCGACTGCACGCCGAAGAAGGCCGTGCGCGTGCTCTGCTCCACGTTGCGCTGGGCGTCGTCTAGCTGTGCCCGCGCCTTGTCTTCCAGCGCCAGGGTTTCCTTGATGCGGTTTTGCACGGCAAAGCCGGCGAACAGCGGCAGGTTCATGACCACGCCCACGCTGGCGGCATTGGTGCGGTAGCTGGTGCCGATCTGCGGGGTGACCGAACCGTTGGGATAGCGGTTGACCACGTAGCCGGCCTGCAGGTCCACGGTGGGCTTGTGGCCGGCCTCGGCTTTCTTCGTTTCCAGCTGGGCGATGTCCAGCGCCAGGCGGGCCTGGCGCAGCTGGGGCTGGCCTTGCAGGGCGGTGTCCACCCAGGCCTGGGCATCGGCGGGCATCAGGGCCGGCAACTGCAGCGGCTGGGCCAGCGGGCGGGGCACGGTGCCCACGGCGCCGACGATCTGATCCAGCACCAGGCGCTTGACGCGCAGGTCGTTCTCGGCGGCGATTTCCTGCGCGCCGGCCAGGTCGAACCGGGCCTGGGCTTCGCGCGAGTCGGTGATAGTGGCCGTGCCGACCTCGAAGTTGCGCTTGGCGAATTCCAGCTGCTGTGCAATGGCGGCCTTCTGTGCCTTGACCACGGCCAGGCTGTCCTGGGCACCGAGGACATCGAAGTAGGCCTGGGCCACGCGCACCAGCAGGTTCTGCTCGCCGCTGTCCAACTGGGCGCGCGCCACGTCCACGCCGCGCTGGCCCTGGTCGTAGGCGATCTTGTTGGCCGGGCGGTACAGCGGCTGCTGGGCGCTGAGCTGCAGGTTCTGCTGGGGCGAGCGAAAGCTCCCCGGCAGCACGCTGACTTCCACATGCGATGTGTTGGCGCCCGCCTGCAGGCCCACGCTGGGCAGAAGGCCCGAGCGTGCCTGCTCGGCACGGCTGGCGGCGGCCTGGGCGTCGGCCTGCTGGGCCTGCCACTGGGCGTCGTAGCCGCGTGCCTTGGCGACCAACTCCGACAGGCTCTGGCCCGTGGCCGATGAGGCTGTCACGGCAGGCAGGCCCGAGGCCGGGGCGGCAGGGGCGGTGGACTGAGCCAGAGCGGTCCCCATGCCGCAGGCACACAGCAGCAAGGCAATCTGGCGAAGGGGCCAGGCGTGTGGGCGGGGCGGGGCGTAAGCGACAGGGGCAAGGGGCCGAAGCAGGGGCATAGAGGTCCTCGAATCAAAACACAGTCGTCACGAAGCACCGGGGACGGCGGGTTGGCCGTGTCCCGGGCTTCTTTTGCGTCTTGCCGCTCAGTAGCGCGGCACGCCTGGGTCGCGCTCGCGCGACCAGGCATCGATGCCTCCGCTGATATTGGCCACGGTCTCGAAGCCGTTGTTCATCAGGAAGGCAGCGACATGCATGCTGCGTGCGCCGTGATGGCACAGGCAGGCTGTGGGGTGATCCGGATCGAGTTCCTGCAGGCGCGAGGGAATCTCGCCCATGGGGATGCAGCGCAGCTCGAAGCCCTCGGGGCGTACGCTGGCCTGGGCCACTTCCCAGGGCTCGCGCACGTCCAGCACCAGGGGCAGGGCATCGGAGCCGCTGGAGTGCTGGGTCAGCCAATCGTTGAGTTGCGCGGGAGGCACTTGGGGAAGCATCGGAAAGATCCTTGCGGAATGGAATGGGGTTGCGGCAGCGGCCATGGTCCTGCGGGCATCGGCCGCTGCAGCGGGTTTCAGAACGTGAAGCGCGAAGGCTCTTCGAAATTGGCCAGGCGGGCGGTCACCACGTCCCAGGGCTGGCTCGTCTCGAACTGGTGGCCGTTCTTGCGCACCAGCGTGAAACGCATCATGGGCAGCTGGCCGACGATGGCCGCCAGGCGGCCGCCGTCGTTGAGCTGGGCCAGCAGGGCCTGCGGCACCTGGGCGACCGAGCCGCTGAGCACGATGGCGTCGAACTGGCCCAGGGCAGCCGCTGCCGTGGCGCCATCGGCCAGCTTGACCTCGGCATTGGTGATGCCGGCGCCCAGCAGGTTTTCGCGGGCCATCTCGGCCAGCTCGGGCACGATTTCCAGCGTCACGACTTCCTTGGCCTGGGCGGCCAGCAGGGCGGCCATGTAGCCCGAGCCGGCGCCGATTTCCAGCACGCGGTCGGTGGGCTTGATCTTCAGGTCCTGCAGCATGCGCGCCTCGATGCGCGGGGCCAGCATGCACCAGCCCTTGGCGGCGGCTTCCTCGGCCGGGGCGACCAGGGGGATTTCCAGGTCCATGAAGGCCAGGCCGGCATGCTCGGGCGGCACGAAATTCTCGCGGTGCACCTTGCCCAGCAGCGCCAGCACTTCTTCATCAAGCACGTTCCAGGGGCGGATCTGTTGCTCGATCATGTTGTAGCGCGCGTGCGCTTGGGCGCTGTGGTGTTCGGGCAGGCTGTTCAGGGGCAGGCTCATGGGGTATCTCCGGAGAAAGACTTGTCAGGACAAACCTTTGATTCTACGAGTCTCGCGGCAGGGTGGGGGCGCTGGCGGCGCCTTGGCCGGGGGCCGCGTCGTGCTGGTTGCCGTTCCACAGACGCCGCAGCCACTGGGAGAAGTCATCGAGGTAGCAATAGACCACGGGCACGACCACCAGGGTCAGCAGGGAGGAAGTCACCACGCCGCCGATCACCGACTGGCCCATGGGCGCACGCTGCTCGGAGCCCTCGCTGAGCGCGAAGGCCAGGGGCACCATGCCGAAGATCATGGCCAGCGTGGTCATCAGGATGGGGCGCAGCCGCACGCGCGCCGCCAGCAGCAGGGCCTGCTCGCGCGGCAGGCCGTCGCGGATCTGGCCGGTGTCCGGGTCGCTGTGCGGCCCGCGCGCACGGATGGCGAAGTCCACCAGCAAGATGGCGTTCTTGGTGACCAGTCCCATGAGCATGACCACGCCGATGATGGAGAACATGGACAGGGCCGAGCCGAACATCATCAGCGCCAGCACCACGCCGATCAGCGTCAGCGGCAGCGAGGTCATCAGCGCCAGCGGCTGCAGGAAGCTCTTGAACTGGCTGGCCAGGATCATGTAGATGAAGATGATGGCCAGCGCCAGGGCGGACACGGCATAGCCGAAGGACTCGTTCATGCTCTTGGTGGCGCCGCTGAACTGCGTGCGGTAGCCGGGCGGCAGGGCGATGTCGGCCAAGGCCTTGCGGATGTCGGCCGAGACCTCGCCGCTGGAGCGCAGGTAGACGTTGCCGCTGAAGGCGACCTCGCGCGTCATGTCGCGGCGGTTGATCTGGCTGGGGCCGGTGCCGGGCGTGACGGTGGCCACCTGGTTCAGCCGCACGATGCGCATGTTGCCGTCGCCGGAGGTGGAGGGCAGGGCGAAGGGCAGGCGCTCCAGGTCCTGGGGCGTGCTGCGTGATTCGGGCGCCAGGCGTACCTTGACGTCATAGGTCTGGTCGTCGCTGGCGCGCCAGTTGCCCACGGTCTGGCCGGCCACCCAGGTGCGCAGCGCGGCGGCCATGGAGCCTACCGACAGGCCCAGGTCGGCGGCCGCATCGCGCCGCACGGTGATGTCGATCACGGGCTTGTCGGGCTTGAGGCTGCTGTCCAGGTCCACCAGTCCGGGAATGCCGCGCAGGCGTTCCATCACCACGCGGTTCAGGCGCTCCAGTTCGCCCAGGTCCGGGCCCTGCAGCGAGAATTCGACCTGTTTTTGCCCGCCCACGGGCTCGCGCTGGCCCACATGGGTGACGGTGATGCCGGGCACGCTTTGCAACTGCTCGCGCAGCACGCCCGACAGTTCGTCACCGCTGCGCTGGCGCAAATGGCGGTCCAGCAGGCGGATGTAGATGCTGGCGTATATCTTGCCCTGGGCCGTGCCGGTGTTGATGGTGGCCAGCGTGTAGCGGACCTCGGGCAGGGCGCGGATGATGGCATCGACCTGGCGGGCCTTGGCCTCCGTGGCCTCGATGGACGAGCCCACGGGCGTGTTGAAGCTCACCGTGGTCTCGGAGAAATCGGCCTTGGGCACGAATTCCGTGCCCAGCAGCGGCACCAGGAAGATGCTGGCCACGAAGATGGCCAGCGCCGCCGCCAGCGTGGCGATCTTGTGGCGCAGCGCCCAGCCCAGCACATCCTGGTAGAAGTGGGACAGCGAGTCGGTGGCGCGCTCGAACCAGGCCGTGACCCGGCCCAGCGTGCGGTCGTAGAGGCTGCGGCCGCGCTGCTCGCCATGGGCGTGGATGGTCGGGTCGTGCCAGACGCTGGACAGCATGGGGTCCAGCGTGAAGCTCACGAACATGGAGATCATCACGGCCGCCACGATGGTGATGCCGAATTCGTGGAAGAACTTGCCGATGATGCCGCCCATGAAGCCGATGGGCAGGAACACCGCCACGATGGACAGCGTGGTGGCCAGCACGGCCAGGCCGATCTCCTGCGTGCCGTCGAGCGCGGCCGCATGCGCGTCCTTGCCCATCTGCACGTGGCGCACGATGTTCTCGCGCACCACGATGGCGTCGTCGATCAGCAGGCCCACGCACAGCGACAGCGCCATCAGCGTGATCATGTTGATCGAGAAGCCGAACCAGTACATGAACAAAAAGGTGCCGATCAGCGCAATCGGCAGCGTCAGCCCCGTGATCACCGTGGAGCGCCAGGAGTTCAGGAACAGGAAGACGATGAGCACCGTCAGTGCCGCGCCCTCGATCAGCGTCTGGCGCACGTTGTTGACGGCCACGCGGATGGGGCGGGCGCTGTCGGCAATCGGCTCCAGCCGCACGCCGGCCGGCACTTCGGCGGCGATCTCGCGCAGCGTGGCGTTCAGGCCGTCCACGACTTCGATGGTGTTCTCGTCCTGGGCCTTCTGCACGGACAGCAGCAGGGTGCGGCTGCTGTTGTACAGGGCCACGGTTTCCAGTTCGCCCGCGCCGTCCTGCACGCGGGCCAGCTGGCCCAGCCGCACGGGAGCGCCGCCGCGCTGGGCGACGATGATGCGCTCGAAGTCCTGCGGGCGCTTCATGCGTGCGTCGATCTGCACCACGCGCTCCTGCTCGCGCGAGCGGATGGCGCCCAGCGGCAGGTCCTGGTTCTCGCTGCGCACGGCGTTCACGATCTGGTCGGGCGTGATGGCATAGGCTTCCAGCGCCTCGGGCTGCAGGTAGATGTTGATTTCGCGCGGCGTGGCGCCCACCAGGTTGACGGCGCCCACGCCGCGCACGTTCTCCAGCCGCTTCTTGAGGACCTGGTCGGCCCAGCTGGTCAGCGCGACGGCATCGGGCGCCTTGGCGCCGGCATCGGCCTGGGGCAGCACGGCCACGGACCAGATGGGCGAGCTGGCCGGATCGAAGCGCAGCACGCGCGGCTCCTTGACCTCGTCGCGCAGGGTGGGGCGCACCGAGGCCACCTTCTCGCGCACGTCTTCGGCAGCGCGGCGGCCATCGACATGCAACTGGAATTCGATGATGACGACGCTGGTGCTCTCATAGCTGCGTGAGGTCAGCGCGTTGATGCCGGCAATGGAGTTGACGCCTTCCTCGATCTTCTTGGTGACCTCGGACTCCACGATCTCGGGCGAGGCGCCCGGATAGTCCACCGTGACCACGACCACGGGGAAGTCCACATTCGGGAACTGGTCCACCTTGAGTCGCTGGTAGGAAAACACACCCAGCACCATGAGGGCCAGCATGAGCATGGTGGCGAACACAGGGTTGGCCAGGCTGACGCGCGTGAACCACATGGTCAGCGGGCTCCGGGGGCTGGCGCAGCCTGGGCCTGCTGCATTTGCTGCATCTGCACCGCCGTGCCTGCGCGCAGGCCGCCCACACTGCCGGCCAGCACCCTGTCACCGGCCTGCAGGCCGGTGGACACGGCAATCCAGGTGGCCCCATCCTGCGCGCTCTGGCTGCCCAGCGTGACCGGGCGGTGCTGCACGCGCAGCAGGCTCTTGTCCGCTTCGGACTCGCCCGCAGGCTGCAGCAACTGCACATAGGGCTGGGGCTGGTCGGTGCGCACGGCGGTCAGGGGCACGGCCAGCTGTTCGGTCTGCCCCGTGACGATGCTGCCCTGCAGGTACAGGCCCGGGCGCACGATGGGGATGGATCTGCCGGCGGCGCCTGCGTTGACCGGTGCAGCCTGCACACGCAGATAGACGGCCACGCTGCGTGAACCTGCCTGGGCGCTGGGGTTGATGCGTACCACGCGCGCGGGCACGGCGGCCACATCGTCGCCCGCGCCCTGGACCTGCAACAGGGCCTGCTGGCCGACCTGCACACGCACCGAATCGGCGGGCGCGAGCTGGGCCACCACCTCGAGCTCGGAGGGATCGACGATCTCCAGCACCCGCGTTTCCACGCCCACGCGCTCGCCGTCCTGCACCAGACGCTGGGCGACCTGCCCGTCCATGGGGCTGCGCAGCACGCTGTCGGTCACGCTCTTGCGTGCCACATCGGCGGCGGCCTGGGCGGCGGCCAGGTTGGCGCGGGCGGCGTCAAGATTGGATTGGGATGAC
Organism: Delftia sp. ZNC0008; assembly: GCF_000799035.1. Taxonomy (NCBI): domain Bacteria; kingdom Pseudomonadati; phylum Pseudomonadota; class Betaproteobacteria; order Burkholderiales; family Comamonadaceae; genus Delftia; species Delftia sp. ZNC0008. The sequence continues at coordinate 4 of NZ_JTKZ01000768.1, read as the reverse complement.
GCGG
>NZ_JTKZ01000874.1:0-1182 GCF_000799035.1 Delftia sp. ZNC0008 | reverse complement strand
CACCACGTTGTCGGAGCCCGCCATGATGATGGCGCGGCCGCCGGATTTGATTTGGAGGTTTTCTGCGGTGTAGAAGGTGGGTGGAGAGTAGTCCCAGGGGATTTCGTTGAAATTCTTGGTTTCGCTGTTCCAGCCGTTCGTCTTCATAACCGGAAGATCTTCTGTTAATTCCTTGATTCTGTCGCTTGCGACAACATGGGGAATCATATCAACACCAATTCCGTATGTTCCAGGGGTTTCAATTTTTCCATTATGCACTCTTAAATTGAAAAAACCATTCTTGGATGGCAAGGTCCCAATACCACTTGTATTGGAGAATGGTGCTCCTGTTACAAGATGACTTTGTAAATCAAGATCAGAATTGTTGCTGCGGAAAAATTTTAGAATAGCACCTCGAGGTTCACCACGCTCTATTCCCCCTTCAATCCAGTCGCGTGCCTTGCGCTGTACAAAATCATGGACCACGCAGTGGCGGCCAGACCCTTCAAAGGCTTCCGTGATAGGGTAGTAGCCGCCTCTATATTTGACGGTTTTGCAGCCTTCAGGAGGAGGGTTCTTATCGCTAGGTGAGTGGCGACGCTCTGCCCATTCTTCAGTACTGAGTGATTTTTCGGAGGCAAACTGGCAGCTCGCCAGAATAATGCAAGAAAAAACAGAAATATATATAAAAGCTATACTTTTTTGCATATGCTGCTACCTGGTAAGCAAACGCCTGGATATTTATCTTCTTGACCAGAAAGACTATCTAGATATATTTTCCTGTTTTTCTCTGCAACTTCTGTCTGATACTCATCGTCGCCTCCCTTTTCCAGATTTATCTCAATAATTTTAGTTGCTTTTTCATTTTCATTGTTTTTGCTTAATATCAGTTTTTTGTCATTAATCAGTTGATTGATTATTTCTTTTAAAAATCTGGTTTTCTTCGAAAACTCTTTCCCCTCTTCCCTGATTGCATTGAACCCCTCCAGCACACTCCTGATCTCTTCAAAACCAAGTGCAGGTCTGGTTCCATAAGACGTCAGGAACTCATAAACCGCTTTCTCTCCCGCAAGCGTGCGATCCTTGCGCACACGCCAGATGTGCTCCAGCACGATGGGATCGTTGCCTGTGTATTCATCGTCATAGGTGTAATCCGGCTCGGACCCCGCAAGCCCATGCCCTATGCCCAGCTTCACGCTGATA
>NZ_JTKZ01000455.1:0-3683 GCF_000799035.1 Delftia sp. ZNC0008 | reverse complement strand
TGGTGCAAGGCGTGCTGCCGGGCCTGATCAAGCGCCAGTCGCCCGCACGCACGGCGCAGATGATGGGGCTGTACTCGGCCGCGCTCATGGGCGGCGGCGCCCTGGGCGCCCAGATTTCGCCGCTGGCCGTGCAATGGGGACTGGATTGGCGCCTTGCGCTGGCGCTGTGGACTGCGCCCGCCCTGCTGGCAATGGCGCTGGCGCGGCATGCGCTGCGTGCGTTGCCGGCTCCGGCGCCCATGGCAGGGGCCAACGCCACGCAAGACACCGGCTGGCTGCGCCGGCGCCCGCGCACCTGGATGCTGATGGCCTGCTTCGGCCTCATCAACGGCGGCTATGCGGCCATGGTGGCCTGGCTTGCGCCCTTCTACCAGACGCACGGCTGGAGCCCCGCGCAAAGCGGCGGCCTGGTCGCCCTGCTGTCGGTGGCCCAGGCCGGCGCCGCGCTGGGCCTGCCCGTGCTGGCCGCGCGCCATGCCGACCGGCGGCCATGGCTGGGGTTCACGCTGCTGTGCCAGATCATCGGCCTGGCCGCGCTGGCCTGGTGGCCTGATGCGGCGCCGCTGCTCCACATCGTCATACTCGGCATCGGCCTGGGTGGGTGCTTCGCCTTGATGATGGTGGTGGCGCTCGACCATCTTCCCCACCCCACGCAGGCCGGGGCGCTCAATGCGCTGATGCAGGGCGGCGGCTTTCTGATTGCGGCGCTGGCGCCCTATGTGATCGCCCGGCTGCACCAGTTCACGGGCGGATTCGGCGCCGGCTGGCTGGCCCAGATGGCCGCCGTGCTCGTGGTCTGCGTGCTGGTGTCCCGCCTGGCACCGCAGCGCTACGCCCAGGCCATGCGGGCACCCGGCGGCTGACCCGCTTCAGTGCGCCGTTGCCTGGAAGCCGGCAGACCAGCGCACGAAGGCCCAGACGCACCAGGCCAGGCCCAGCGCCACCAGGCCGCCGCCGATCCAGCCAATGTTCTGCATGCCCGCGTGCATGCTGACCTGGCTGCCCAGCAGCGCGCCGCCGCCAATGCCGATGTTGAAGATGCCCGAGAACATGGACATGCCCACATCGGTGGCGTCGGCAGCCAGCTTGAGCACCTGGGACTGCATGGCCAGGGCGAAGCAGATCATGGCGACACCCCAGACCGAGCTCATCACATAGAGCGATGCCTCATGGCCCGAGGCCGGCACCAGCATCAGCAGGCTGGCCGACAGCACGCCAATGGCGGCCAGCAGAAAGCCGCGCGGATGGCGCAGGCCCCACCAGCTGAACATCACGCTGCCCACGATGCCCATGCCGCCGTACAGCAGCAGCACGGCCGTGGTCACCTTGCCCTCGAAGCCCGCGATGTCCTGCACGAAGGGCTCGATATAGCTGTAGGCCGTGAACTGCCCGGTGATCACGACCACCAGCAGGATGTAGATGGACAGCAGCGCCGGACGGCGCAGCAGCATGGGCACGCTGGCCAGGTTGCCCGCGTTCTCGCTGGGCAGGCGCGGCAGCAGCCGGGCCAGGGCCACCATGACGATGGCGGCCACCCCGCCCACGGCCAGGAACGTCGTGCGCCAGCCCAGCCATTCGCCCACGATCCGGCCCAGCGGAATGCCCAGCACCATGGCCATGGAGGTGCCGGTGGCCAGCAGGCTCAGCGCCACGGCCTTCCTGCCGGGCGGCGCCACGCGCACGGCCAGCGAGGCCGTGATGGACCAGAACACCGCATGCGACAGCGCGATGCCGATGCGGCTGACCATGAGCGACGCAAAGCTCCAGGCCACGCCCGACAGCACATGGCTGGCCACGAACAGCGCGAACACGCCCATCAGCAGCTTGCGCCGCTCCACATTGCGCGTGAGCAGCATGAAGGGCAGCGAGGCCAGGGCCACGATCCAGGCATAGATGGTCAGCATCAGCCCGACCTGCTCGGTGGGCATGCCAAAGCTCGCGCCAATGCTGCTGAGCAGGCCCACGGGCACGAACTCGGTGGTATTGAAGACGAAGGCGCCCAGCGCCAGCGCGATCACGCTGAGCCAGGCCTGGGCGGCCGTGGGTGTGGATGACGCGGAAACGGAGCCGGCCGCAGCGGAAACGGAAGGGGGCATGGGGAACGTGGGGCCTTTTTTGTTGCAGCGCAATATTGTGCTGCGCCATGCGACCGCCTGATGTCAGCTGCCGCGCAGGCCCCAGTGCCGCCAGGGAGACTCAGGCGGGCGGCAGGTGGCAGACGGCCTCGATGTTGTGGCCGTCGGGGTCGAGCACGAAGGCTGCGTAATAGTCGTCATGGTAGTGCGGTCGCAGGCCGGGCTCGCCATTGCAGCGCCCGCCTGCGGCCAGGGCGGCCGCGTGGAAATCATCGACCATGTTGCGGTTGTCCACGCGAAAGGCCACATGGATGGGCGGCTGGTTGGGCTCGCCGCCGGTGATCCAGAAATCAGGCTTGGGCGGCTCGCCAAAGCCGGCCGTGTCGCCGTGGCCGGTGAGCTCGGCGGACAGCTCCATCAGGATCTCGTAGCCCAGGGGAGCCAGCGCCCGCGCATAAAACTCCCGGCTGCGGTCGAAGTCCGATACGAGGATTCCCGTGTGGTCGATCATGGCGGCGCTCCTGCCTGTTCGTGACAGGCACCAGCATGCCATGGAGGCCGCCTGCGCACCAGCCGGGAGCCCCCGGTGCTCAGTAAGCGACGGTAAAGCGCTCGCGCAGGTGCAGGCCCTTGTCCAGCGCATCGACCAGGGCCACGGCCAGATCGGCGGCGGAGATGGTGCCGGGCTGGCCGTCGGCCTGCATCAACGGCTCATCCTTGCCCGTGCGGTACTGGCCCGTGCGCTCGCCATGGTCACCCAGGTGCAAGGCAATCGGCGGGCTCAGCATCGTCCAGTCCAGGCCCTGCTCCTTTTGCAGATCGTTGAGGGCATCGCGCGCAGCCGAGGCGCCGGGCTTGATGGCGGCCGGGAACTCGGGCGTGTCCACCAGTTGCCTGCCGGGCGCGATGTAGAGGCTGCCCGCACCGCCCACCACCAGATAGCGCTTGACGCCAGCCGCCTTCGTGCCCGCCACGATGGCGCGCGAGCCGCGCATGAAATCCTCATAGATGTCGGGATTGCCCCAGCCCGCGTTGTAGGCGCTGACCACGGCGTCCGCGCCTGCCACGGCCCGCTGCACGGCGGCGGCATCCAGCACATCGGCCTGCACGGCGTGCAGATGCGGCTGGGCCGCCAGCCTGGCGGGGTCGCGCACCAGGGCCACGACCTCGTGACCGCGCTGCAGCAGCTCCTTCAATACCGCCGACCCCACAAAGCCGGTTGCGCCAATGAGTGCCACTTTCATCTTCATTCCTTTGCGGCGCCTGGGCGCCTGTTCACGATGGCATTGAGATTACGCCGTTCACAATCGCTGCGGAAGACAGCAGTTTTCACCAACAGCTTGAAGCACCACTTCACAATACAGCCCATGGACGACTACAAACGCATGGCCGTTTTCGCCGCCGTGGTGCAGCACGGATCGATGAGCGCCGCCGCGCGCGCCCTGGGCATGAGCCCCTCGGCCGTGAGCCAGCAGGTGCGCCAGCTCGAGCGCGACGGCGGCGTCACCCTGCTGCACCGCTCCACCCGGCAGATCGCCCTCACCGACACGGGCGAGCGCTACTACCAGCAGTGCGCCGCCATGGCACAGGCCGCCAGCCAGGACGCGG
>NZ_JTKZ01000543.1:0-10519 GCF_000799035.1 Delftia sp. ZNC0008 | reverse complement strand
CGCGGTCTGCCCGGCGGTCGCCGCCGCGGGGGCGGTGGAGGCAGCCGGGGCAGGCGTGGGGTTCTGGGCCAGCACGGGGCTGGCGGCCAGGCTCAGGAGGATGAGAAGTGGAGCGGCGCGCATGGGCTCCATTGTAGGTCTTGCGGCGGGCCCTGTCCCGCCCTGTCGCCCTGCCGGCGCGTGCACAATCGGCGCATGAGCAATTCCAAGACCCTGGTGCTGATCGACGGCTCCAGCTACCTCTACCGCGCCTACCACGCCATGCCGGATCTGCGCGCCGAGCCCGGCAACCCGGAAAGCCCCGCCACGGGCGCCATCCGCGGCATGATCAACATGCTCCAGGCGATCCGCAAGGAAGTGGCGGCCGACTACGCGGTCTGCGTGTTCGACGCCAGCGGCCCCACCTTCCGCGATGCGCTCTATCCCGAATACAAGGCGCACCGCTCGCCCATGCCCGACGATCTGCGCTCGCAGATCGAGCCCATCCACGAAGTGGTCCGCCTGATGGGCTGGCCCGTGCTGGCCATCCAGGGCGTGGAGGCCGACGACGTGATCGGCACCCTGGCCAAGACGGCCGCCGCCCAGGGCGTGAACGTGGTCATCTCCAGTGGAGACAAGGACCTGTCCCAGCTGGTGGATCCCCACATCATGGTGATGGACACCATGAGCGGCAAGCGCCGCGACGTGGCCGGCGTGACGGCCGAGTTCGGCGTGCCGCCTGCGCAGATGATCGACTACCAGGCGCTGGTCGGCGATGCCGTGGACAACGTGCCCGGCGTTGCCAAGGTCGGCCCCAAGACGGCCGTCAAGTGGCTGGCCGAGCACGGCTCGCTCGACGGCCTGATCGCTGCGGCCGACGGCATCAAGGGCGTGGCTGGCCAGAACCTGCGCGATGCCATCGCCTCGGGCCAGCTGGCACTGAGCCGCCAGCTGGTCACCATGAAGACCGACTGCGACCTGAGCGCCGAAGTGCCCACCCTGCCCGTGCTCGACGCGCTGGCGCCGCGCGAGCCCGATACCGCGCCGCTGCGCGAGTTCTATGAGCGCTACGGCTTCAAGGGGCTGGCACGCATGCTCGGCGGTGCCGCGCCCGAGCCCGATGCGCTGCAAGCCGTCAAGGCCGGCCGCAAGCCAGCGGCCAAGCCGCGTGCCGACCAGTCCACGGGCGACATGTTTGCCCAGGAGCAGGCCGAATCCGACGACGCCACCGCCGAGGCCGAGACCGCCCAGCAGCGTGCGCTGGACTACGACGTGGTGCTGACCTGGGAAGCGTTCGACCAGTGGCTGGCCAAGATCAACGCCGCCGAACTCACGGCCCTGGATACCGAAACCACCTCGCTGGACGAGATGCGTGCCGAGATCGTCGGCATCTCGCTGAGCGTGGAGCCCGGCGCCGCTGCCTACATCCCCCTGCGCCATGCCGGCCCCGACGCGCCCGAGCAACTGCCGGCCGACGAAGTGCTGCAGCGCCTCAAGCCCTGGCTGGAGGATGCGGCCCGGCCCAAGCTGGGCCAGCACGTCAAGTACGACCGCCATGTCTTCGCCAATGCCGGCATCGAGGTGCACGGCTATGTGCACGACACCATGCTGCAAAGCTATGTGCTGGAAGTGCACCGCCCGCATGGCCTGGCCAGCCTGGCGCTGCGCCACACCAACCGCACGGGCATCAGCTACGAAGACCTTTGCGGCAAGGGCGCCCACCAGATCCCCTTTGCCCAGGTGCCCGTGGACAAGGCTGCCGCCTACGCCTGCGAGGATGCGGACCAGACCCTGGACGTCCACCGCGTGCTGTGGCCGCAGCTGCAGGCGCACGACGGCCTGCGCGGCATCTACGAGCTGGAGATCGCCACCAGCGAGGCCCTGTTCCGCATAGAGCGCAACGGCGTGCTCATCGATGCCGCCACGCTGGCCAGGCAGAGCAACGATCTGGGCCAGCGCATCGTGCAGCTGGAGCAGGAGGCCTACGACATCGCGGGCCAGCCCTTCAACCTGGCCAGCCCCAAGCAGCTGGGCGAAATCTTTTTCGACAAGCTGGGCATGCCCGTGGTCAAGAAGACGGCCACCGGCGCACGCAGCACCGACGAAGAGGTGCTGGAGAAGTTGGCCGAGGACTATCCGCTGCCCGCCAAGCTGCTGGAGCACCGCAGCCTGTCCAAGCTCAAGGGCACCTATACCGACAAGCTGGCCCAGCTGGCGCTGCCGCGCACGGGCCGGGTGCACACGCACTACGCCCAGGCCGTGGCCGTGACGGGGCGCCTGTCCAGCAACGACCCCAACCTGCAGAACATCCCCATCCGCACGCCCGAAGGCCGGCGCGTGCGCGAGGCCTTCATTGCCGCGCCCGGCCATGTGATCGCCAGCGCCGACTACTCGCAGATCGAGCTGCGCATCATGGCCCACCTGTCGGGCGACGAGTCCCTGCTGCGCGCCTTCCACGAAGGCCGCGACGTGCACCGGGCCACGGCATCGGAAGTCTTCAACGTGGAGCTGGAGCAGGTCAGCAGCGAGCAGCGCCGCTATGCCAAGGTCATCAACTTCGGGCTGATCTACGGCATGAGCAGCTTTGGCCTGGCCAAGAACCTGGGCATAGAGACCAAGGCTGCCGCCGCCTACATCGACCGCTATTTCCAGCGCTATCCGGGCGTCAAGCGCTACATGGACGAGACGGTGGAATTCGCGCGCGACCACGGCTACGTGGAAACCGTCTTCGGCCGCCGCCTGTACCTGGTGGACATCAACGGCGGCAGCGGCCCGCGCAAGAAGGCGGCCGAACGGCAGGCCATCAACGCGCCCATGCAGGGCACGGCGGCCGACCTGATCAAGAAGGCCATGGTGGCGGTGCAGGCCGAGCTCGATGCCAGGCAGTCCGAGGTCCGCGTCATCATGCAGGTGCACGACGAACTGGTGTTCGAGCTGCCCGAAGGCGAGTCGGACTGGGTGCGCACCGAGATCCCGCGCCTGATGGCCGGCGTGGCGGAACTGAAGGTTCCCTTGCTCGCCGAAGTGGGCGTCGGCCCCAACTGGGACAAGGCACATTGAGCTTCACGCGCGCATCGTAGACTTGGCCGGTTCTCAACCACCACCAAGGAGAGATGCATGCGTGACGATCAGCAGCAAGACCTGAAGGCCCTGGTTCCGGGGCGCAGCAGCGAAGAGGGGCCCACGCGGCGCCTGGCATTGCAGACGGCCCTGGGCCTGGGCTATGCCGCCGCGGCCACGCCGCTGATGGCGCAGACCGCCATCTCCACGCCGGCCGACGGCCTGACGGCCGGCGAGGTGCATTTCACCGTGAACGGCTTCAAGGTGCCGGCCTACCGCGCCGCGCCCGCCGGCAAGAAGAGTGTGCCCGTGGTGCTGGTGATCTCCGAGATCTTCGGCGTGCACGAATACATTGCCGACACCTGCCGCCGCCTGGCGCGTGCCGGCTACCTGGCCATCGCCCCCGATCTGTATGCGCGCCAGGGCGATCCCAAGACCTATACCGAGATCGCCAAGCTCATGAGCGAGCTGGTCTCCAAGGTGCCCGACGAACAGGTCATGGCCGACCTGGACGGCGCCGTGCAATGGGCGGGCACGCAGGGCGGCGATACGGCGCGCGTGGCCATCACGGGCTTTTGCTGGGGCGGGCGCATCACCTGGCTGTATGCGACCCATGGCCCGGTCAAGGCCGGCGTGGCCTGGTACGGCCGGCTGGAAGGCGCCAAGACCGCGCTGCAGCCACGCCATCCTCTGGAGCTGGTCTCCAGCCTCAAGGCGCCGGTGCTGGGCCTGTATGGCGGGCAGGACACGGGCATTCCGCTGGAATCCGTGGAGCGCATGCGCGAGGCGCTCAAGCAGGGCTCGGCAGCGGCCAAGGCCTCGGAGTTCGTGATCTACCCGGAGGCGCCACACGCCTTCCATGCCGACTACCGGCCCAGCTACCGCGAGCAGGCTGCGCGCGACGGTTGGCAAAAAATGCTGGCCTGGTTCAATAAGCATGGGGTGACCCCCTGAGCGGCTGCGCCGCTTCCCCCTCTCTCGCTTCGCGGGAGGGGGACGACACCCTCGGTGCGGGGCGGCCCTTCCTCGGTGTCCCTGGTGTGAGGACGCGCCAGTTTTTAAGGTATTGCTGACTAGCTTTCAACTTTATTCGCGCAGGGGGGGCTTGACAGCTTCTGTAGGCTGAAACCGAGGGAGCCCGACACCGTGGCCTGCTTCCTTCATGGGATCGCAGGCCACGGCTGCGATGGGGCCGGTCTTTCTGCGAGAATTCGCGGGTTTCGCCTGCAAGGGCATACGGTTGAAGCACAAATCGCTATGACATTGGTAGCAATCATTCTGGCCACCCTGGCCGCCGGTATTGGCAGCGTCTGGGTGGCCGCGTTGTTGATGGGGCTGGGAGGCAACCGCTCGCCGGGCATGATGCCGCAGCGGCTGTTGAGCCTGGCGGCGGGCGCGCTGCTGGCCACGGCCTTCATGCACCTCTTGCCCGAAGCCTTCGAGAGCGAGGCCGGCGCGCACGACCTGTTCGTCACGCTGCTGGTGGGCCTGGTGTTCTTTTTCCTGCTGTCCAAGGCCGAGCTGTGGCACCACGGGCATGAGCACGGCGCGCCGCCGGCCCATGAGCACGATCACCACGAGCATCACGATCACCAGGGCCACGCCCATGACCATTCCCATGGCCACCATCATGGCCACCGCCACGGCGGCTGGGCGGTGCTGACCGGCGACAGCGTGCACTGCTTCGGCGATGGCGTGCTGATCGCCTCCGCCTTCATGGCCGACATGCGCCTGGGGCTGATCGCGGCGGTGTCGGTGCTGGCCCACGAGGTGCCACACCACATGGGTGACATCGTGGTGCTGCGCCAGTCCAGCTCCAACCGGCGCGTGGCCCTGATCAAGGTGTCCATGGCCGGGGCCGTGACCACGCTGGGCGGCATTGGCGGCTATTTCCTGGTCGGCCAGCTGCAGGAGCTGCTGCCGTACTTCCTGGCCGTGGCCTCCAGCAGCTTCATCTACGTGGCGCTGGCCGACCTGATTCCCCAGCTGCAAAAGCGCCTGAGCGCGCGCGAGACCGTGGCCCAGGTGGGCTGGCTGATGCTGGGCATCGTGCTGGTCACCGTGGTCAGCCGCGCGGCCCACGCGCACTGAGCGGGCGGCGTTTCAGGCTATCCCGCACCGGCCTGCACGGGCGTGCTGCCCAGCAGGTCGGCATAGTCCACGGCGTACTTGATGAAGGCCGCATGGCCGTCGATGCGCAGCTTGCGGCGCAGGTGCAGCCGGTGGGTTTCCACGGTACGCACCGAGGTGCCCATCAGTGCCGCAATCTCCTTGTTGGAGCGGCCCTCGGAGATCCACTGCAGCACGCTGGCCTCGCGCGGCGTGAGGGCGCGCCGGGGGCCGGCACCGGCGCCGTCGTCCTCGGCCACGGGCTGCAGGCCGGGGCTGAAATACAGGCCGCCGGCGTAGACCCGGTCTATGGCCTCGATGAGCTGCTGCGCCGGCGCATCCTTGAGCACATAGCCGCGCGCGCCCAGTGCCACGGCGCGCCGCACGTATTCGGGGTCCTCGTGCATGGACAGCACCAGCACGCGCACCAGGGGGAACTGATCGCGGAACAGCGCGGCCAGGTCGATGCCGCTGGCGCCCGGCATGCGGATGTCGGTCACCACCAGGTCGGGCGACAGCTCGCGCGCCAGCGGCACGGCCTGGTCCATGCTGGCGGCCTCGCCCACGACACGGATATGGTCGGTGGCCTGCAGGCGCATGGACACGCCGTCGCGCACAAGAGGGTGGTCGTCCACCAGGAGGATGCGGATCATGGGGTTCATGCAGCGGCCTGTGGGAGTTCGAATTCCGGTGAGGGAGACAGCGGCATGCCGCCGCTGCGGTAGAGCACGGCGACCAGCCGGGTGCCCCGGGCGCCCGAGCTGATGCTCAGATGGCCGCCCAGGCCCTCGATGCGCTCGCGCATGTTGCGCAGGCCGATGCCGCCCTGGCGGTCGCGCTGCACGCGGCGCATGTCGAAGCCCTGGCCGTCGTCGCTGACCTGCAGCACCACGCGGCGGCGTTGAAAGTGCAGGCTGACGTCGATGCGCGTGGCCTGCGCATGGTTTTGCGCATTCGTCACGGCCTCCTGGGCCACGCGGAACAGGGCCGTGGCGTGGCTGGGCGGCAGAAAGCGGGTCTCGCCCCGGCAGCCGAACTGCATGCGCAGGCCGTCCTCGGCCTGCATCTGCTGGCTCATCAGTGCCAGGGCCGGGGCCAGGCCCAGGTCGTCCAGCAGGGCGGGGCGCAGGCCGTGGGAGACGCGCCGTATCTCCACCAGCGCGTGGTTGAGCTGCTCCAGTCCCTGGTCCACCATGCGCTGGGCCGTGGCCGGGTCCTGTGCGGCCAGGCGCCTGAGCTGGGCCTGGGCCGTCTCCAGCAGGAACTTGGACGAGACCAGCACCTGGACCACGCCGTCATGCAGGTCGCGCGCCACGCGCGTGCGTTCTTCCTCCTGCGAATGCACCACGCGCTGGGCCAGGCGCTGCAGCTTGGTGCTGGACACGCGGTGGTCGCTGAGATTGAACGCCAGCCCCGCCACGCCGATGAGCACGATGCACAGCGCCGCAATGCCGAAGATGCGCCAGCGCGTGGCCGCGATATTGGCCTGGGCGCTTTCGTCGATCTGGCGCAGCGCCTGCTCCACATCGTCCAGGTACAGGCCCGTGCCCAGCGACCAGCCCCATTCGGGGACCGTGGCCACGTAGGCGAGCTTGGCCTCGGTACGCAGCGAGGACGGCTTTTGCCACTGGTAGCGCACCAGGCCGCCGCCGCTGCGCGCGGCATCCAGGATGATCCTGGCGGGCCCTGCGCCGCCCGGGCTGTTGGGATCGCACAGGTCCACGCCCGACAGGCCCATCTGCCGCGCATCCAGCAGCACGTTGCCGTGTTCGTCGTAGACAAAGAAGTAGCCGTCCTCGCCGAACTGCATGCGCGCCAGCGTATCCAGCGCCTGGCGCCGCTGCACGGATGGCTCCTCGCCGCTGGACTGGATGCGTGCCAGCGCCGTGGTCGCCAGCTGCACGTAGTGCCGCAGCTCGGTCTCCTTGCTGTGCAGGTAGGCGGTCTCGACCAGCTCTCGTTCCTGGCGGGCCAGCTCCAGTGTCTGGTGTTGCACGGTCACCGCGACCAGGCCCAGGGCCAGCGCGATGGCGGCAATCGACAGAAGCGCAAGTTTCAGCGGAAGTTGCATGGGAGCCTGTGTGGGGTGCACCGACGATCTTTTCCGCCCAGTGCACGGACCTTGTCAACAGGGCTTGCGCGCATGGCGCCGGGGCCCGGCAGCGGACCTTGAATGGCGGGCGTCGTATCTGCCAATAGCCTGTGCGCGCTGCATATCCACGCGCGCAGGAAAAGGAATTTGAATATCCCAAGGAAAATGCCATGGATAATATATTTCGCGCACGAAAGAATATCCCATTGACATAGGGAATCCGATATGCATTTTCTTGGTGCGTTGTCCCCTTTTTGGGGTCTTGAATAATGGTTTTGCCGTATTGTGGTGCGCCGTCCCTCATCTGTCTGACATGCCTGGCTACGGTTGAGCAGGTTCCGTGCCAAGCCGTTGTTTCAGAAGAGAGTTATCCTGCTGCGTAGCACTGCGCAAGCGGTCCTGCGTAGTGGTGCGTAGGGGAAAATTCATTATCGAATGCTCCAGATCCCTGCCTAGAATTTCTCCGTGAAATCACTGATTCGAATCATTTTGTGTCAATGATTCATGTCGCCTTCGATGACCCAATTAAATGGTGACGAAGTGTTTCCGGGGCGCCGTTGCAGTAATGCGCGGCACGGCAGTGGCAGTTTGTATTCTTGTTTCAGAAAGGCAATACCATGGATATTCGATCGAACCTGCGGCGCGTGGCGCTGGCATGCGGTGTGGCGGCGGCGGTAGCGACGCTGGCGGGCTGCGCCGCGCCCCACAAGCGCGAGGTGCTGTCCACCACGCAGATCTATCCGGCCATCGGCCCGTATTCGCAGATGGTGGCGCATGGCAACACGATCTACTTCTCGGGCGTGCTGCCGCTGAACGCGCAGGGCACGGCCATCCAGGGCACGACCATCGAGGAGCAGACGCGCGCCGTGCTGGACCACATCGGCGCCAAGCTCAAGTCCCAGGGACTGGGCTATGAGGATGTGCTGTCCACCTCGGTCTTCATGAAGGACCTCAACGAGTTCGCCGCCATGAACAAGGTCTATGGCGAGTACTTCAAGACCGGCGCCCCCGCTCGGGCCACGGTGGAGGTGGCGCGCCTGCCGCGCGATGTGAAGATCGAAATCTCGGCCATCGTCGGCCGCCGCTGACCGCTTGCGCAACGACAGGAGGACCGCATGAACGCACGACACCCCCAGATCGCGGCCGAGCAGGCCGCATCCCTGACCGCCACTGCGGCCGCCGGCGAATCCGGCTATCCCGCGCGCTGGACTTCCAAGCGCCGCGACTTCCTGCGCATGCTGGGCTACGGCACCGGCGCAGCCACGCTGGGCCCACTGCTGGCTGCCTGCGGCAGCGGCAATGCCCAGACCTCGGCCGCTGCGCTGCGCGAGCAGCTCATGCGTGACGAGGCCTTCTGGACCGACGTGCAGAGCATGTTCATCCTCAAGCCCGAGAAGACCTACATGAACATCGGCACGGCGGGCTCCATGCCCAAGCTGGTGCTCGATGTGTTCGATACCGAAAACCGCAAGAAGGCCGCCGACTCGGGCAACGGCTACAGCAACCTGCTGGACCTGCGCAAGCAGGTGGCGCCGGGCTTTGGCGTGGATGCCGACGAACTGGCCTTCTCGGCCAACACCTCCTCGGGCATGTGCCACGCCATCCTGGGCATCGACTGGCAGCGTGGCGACGTGGTGGTGACCACCAACCACGAGCACGGCGGCGGCGACACGCCGCTGAAGATCGCCCAGGACCGCTACGGCATCGAGGTCTCGCGCATTGCGCTGCCCGTGGGCAACAACCAGACGGCCGCCACCTACGTGAACCTGTTCGACGAGCGCATCCGCGCGCTCAAGGCCCAGGGCAAGCGCGTGCGCGCCATGATGTGGTCCTCTCCCACCTACAAGACCGGCACCATGCTGCCCATTGCCGACCTGATGGGCGTGGTCAAGGCGCACGGCCTGATCAGCATCGTGGACGGCGCCCACCTGCCGGGCATGATGGCCTACAACTATGCGGAGCTGGGCATGGACTTCATGTCGGGCGCGGGCCACAAGTGGCAGTGCGGCCCGGGCTCCACGGGCATCCTCATCATCCGCAACAAGATCCGCGCCTCCAACCCGCTGCCCCTGCCCAAGTGGTACCCGGTGCACACCAGCGCCTACCCGGCGCTGGAGCGCACGACCACGGCCAAGGAGACCTACGACATCGCCGCCTCGGTCACCTCCTGCGGCAGCGTGCACACGCCCATGTTCATGGCGCTGGCCCAGGCCTGCGCGCAGTGGGACAGCATCGGTCGCAAGAAGATCGAGACCTATGACCTGACGCTGTCGTCCTACCTCAAGGAAAAGATCGTCGAGCGCTGGGGCGTGGACTCGCTGTACTCGCCCAAGGACGATCCCAAGCTGCTGTCGGCGCTGACCTGCTTCAACCCGTTCCAGAACAAGGACGACGTGATGAACGGGACCAAGTCCTCGACCTTCGTGGCGCGCATGCTCAGCGACTATCCGCAGGGCTTCGTGATCCGCAACTCCAACTTCCCCGTGATCGGCGCGGCGGCAGACCACTACGGCGTGCGCGTGTCCACGCACCTGTGGCATGACGCGCGGGACATCGATCTGCTGGTGGATGCGATGTGGGATCTGTCTAGAAAAATGTAGCCCCCTGAGGCGCTGCGCGCCTTCCCCCCGAGGGGGACGACACCCTCGCTGCGGGGCGGCCCTTGCTCGGTGTCCCTCGCGTTGGGCCATGCTTGTGTTGCGGGCGTGCTTTCTGACGCGGGGGGCTGTCTTGGGCCGGGCTCCTTGAGCCCTGCGCCTCAGCCGGGCTGTCCTTCGTCGCGGATGGCGGCGCGGACCTGGGGGAGCTGGCGGCGCGAGACCATGAGCAGTTCGGGGATGCCGTGCAGGCGCAGGGCCCAGCCTTCGCCTTCGGTGGGGTCGTCGTGGCGCTCCAGGCTGCGCAGGGCGCTGCGTGCCACGAGGGCGTTGCGGTGCACGCGCAGCAGGTGGTCAGCGTGGCGGGCCTCCAGGTCGGCCAGGGCGCCGTCGAGGATGTAGCTGCGGCCCACGGTGCGCACGGTCACGTATTTCTGTTCGGCCTTGAGGTAGAGCACCTCCGACAGGGGCAGGCGCACGGTGGCGCCCCGGTCCTGTATCAGCAGCACGGGGCCGCCGTCGCGTTCGGCCGTCTGGTGCGCGGCCGTGCGCGCGGCCTTGGCCAGGGCCTGCTGCAGGCGTTCGCGGCGCACGGGCTTGGTCAGGTAGTCGGCAGCATCCAGGTCGAAGGCCTCGACCGCGTGGCCGGCATGGGCGGTGACGAAGACCACGGCAGACGCGG